>CAMTNN010000123.1 GCA_947073895.1 uncultured cyanobacterium | reverse complement strand
ATATGCGATTCCACGAAGTAGTGGGTTAGACTGAAAACAGTACCAGGAACTTCTAAGATCGGAGAAGAAATTAATAATAACACTCATTCTATCAATATGCTATTTGGCGGTTTATTTCAATGAATTTGATTTTAATTAAATTGAATATATTTATTTAATTTGATATAATCGTGTTAATGGAAACGATAAACAATAAAACTTTAGAAAAACTAAAATACGAACTTGTACGCGACGGAATTGTTGAGTATGAAACTTTAGAAAAGGCTGAGGAATTAGCCAATGTCCAGAACATTAATATCGGACAAGCGCTTATTAATTCAGGAATTTTGAGTGAAGAAACATTGTTAAAATTTCTGGAATCCAAACTTCATATTCCTTATGTAAATTTGGAAGATTATTCTCCCGACCCTAAATGTTTTAGTTTTATAACGTTTGCTGATGCAAGAAGATACAGAATTATTCCGCTGTTTAAGATTGAAGATGTTTTAACAGTGGCAATGGCTGATCCTTTAGATTTGTTTGCAATAGATAAAATTATCGAAACTGCAGAATGCTCTATTGAACCGGTTATTGCATCAGAAATCAGTATAACCAAAAAGATTGACGAATATTACAAAGTTGCAGATACAGTTGACAACATTACTTTATCTGCAAATACCGAAGAATTTGACTGGACAGAAGAACTTCATAAAGAAGACTCCGGCGAAGAACATATCCAAAAAGTTATACGCGCGATTCTTAAGCAGGCAATAATTGAAGATGTTCATGAATTAAACTTTGAACAGGTTGAAGAAGGTTTGAAAGTTGTATTCAAAAAACAGGGAGAAGTATTAGACAAAGGCATAATTCCTGCGATACTTAACTCTGCGTTTGTATCTAAACTAAAAACACTTTCCAATCTTGACCCTTCAGTATGCGAAATTCCGCAATTAGGCAAATTGTGTTTTAAAGTTGAAGATACAATGTTAATTGCATCCGTGTCATCATTCCCAACAATTATGGGCGAAAGGATTTCGCTTAAAATTTACAAACCGCCTGCAAAATTAGAACAAATTATACCTGATGAAAAACAACGAGCAATTTTATTAAATGCTGTAGAAACACCGGGAATAATTCTAGTTTGCGGCTCACCTTTGAGCGGTAAAACTCATATTATTTATTCACTGCTAATGGAAACAACAGAACTAAATAAAAATATTATGACAATTGAATCTATTGCAAAATATGAATTAAGCCATATTAACCAGTGTGAGCTTAATGAAAATATTGGATTCAACATGGACAAAGCTCTTAGATATGTCGAATTCCAATCACCTGATGTTATTTATCTTGAAGGAATTAAGACAAGAGAAGCTTTTGAATTCTTATCAGAGCTTTATTATAACGATAAAACAATTATTACCGAATTTATGGCAAATAATATGACTGATTTAAGACAAAAACTTGCATTTGATGACTTCCAGTCTTTCAAATCTTTGATTTCCTGCCTTGTATTCATTCATTCAAGAGATAGCGTAGAAGTTTTTGATAAAACAACTTTGCAAAAATATCTAGCCTAGCAAAATATAATTTTACAAGGTTTCATGTTGGTATGAATATTCAACCAACAACACAAAACTCTTTTAAAGGCTATGATGCCAGACATCTCAAAGGATTCCTTATGAGTTCCAATTGTTATGGAATAGCTGATGAAATGTATAAAATCGGACAAAAAGAGGGTTTTAGAATTTATTCTCCTTTTGGAGGACTTTTTGAAAACAAATGTGATGAAATAGTACCGCCTTATAGCACCAATGGAAATCTTTGGGCGCAAGACTATTGGACTATCGTAAAAGATAAATTATTAACATTAAAAACTACAAAACTTACCGATTCAATCTTAAAATTTTTCAATCTCAAATATGATATTACTGAAAAATGCACACGAGAAACTCCTCGTTTTATGCAAATAAACCAAGATTTATTTAGTTTGTTTGCAGATATAGCCGAAAAAGAACCTGAAAATGTAAAAGATTCTTTTATCAGAATAAAAGATGAATTAAACTACTTGCATCAAAAGGCTCATATTCCGGGCGGAAATATTTTCATAGTTAAAGATGGGAAAAAAGATAGTATTCTTATAGGGCAGTATGAGCTGCTTATTAAATACGATACAGAAGATATTCAGGCAATGTATGGAGTAAAAAAAGTTATTCCGCTTCCGCAAATGGACTACCATTTGGATTTATTTATCCGTCCGCTTGATGACAAAAGAATATTGCTTGCTGATGATAAAATGAGTCTTGATATTCTTTATAAAGGCTTAGCAAAATTAAAATCATCTGAATCCGACAAAGAATATCAAACAATGCTTAGTTTTATTAAAAATTTTGAAACAAATATATCAATAAATAATAGAGCACAAACGGACAATGTCGCCCAAATGCTTAATAAAAACGGGTTTGAAGTCATAAGAGTTCCGGGACGCATATACGAAACCATACCAAGCGAAAATGAAGAACCTTACTTAAAACAATTTTGCAACTTTATCAATGCAAATGTATTAATAAACCGCGAGGGAGAACTAGTCTATATTACAAATAAATCAAATATTGACGAACTTTTAGGCTTAACCCCTGAACTATCAGAAAAAATCGGGTTCAGTTTTGAAAACGAATTTATTAAATCCATCTCTAAATATATAAAACCTGAACACATCTATTTCATAGACGGAGATAAGAATTTTATCTCCCAAATAATGCTGACAGAATATCAAGGCGGTATCCACTGTGTCTGTTCAGAAGTACCCATGTAGTAGGAAAACAGAGCCTCTTCCATTTTTGATATCTTTGTAATAGAATGATTTACAGAGGTGGATTATGTTTAACGAAATTAAGACTCATGAAATTACTGTCGACATTGTTATTCTGACAATCAAAAACAATGCCTTGCAGGCTTTGTTGGTTAAACGTAATAACGAACCTTTTAAAGACAAATGGGCGATTCCGGGCGGATATGTTAGAATGTCTGAAAACCTTGATGAAGCCGCTATGCGCGTTCTTAAAGAAAGAACAAATGTTGATAATATTTATCTTGAACAGCTTTATACATTCGGCGACCCTTTGAGACACCCTATTTCAAGAGTTATTACAGTAGCTTATTTTGCACTTATAAGAGCTGAAGACTTTAATGTTGTTACAACAGAAGATTTGATGTGGCACAAAGTATTTGACCTTCCACCGCTCGCGTTCGACCACAAAGAAATCATTCAGTATTCTTTAAAACGCACACGCGAACGTTTAGAAATGTGCCCTGTTGCTTATCAGTTATTAAACGAAAAATTCACTCTAACCGAAATGCAAAAAGCTTATGAAATGATTATGGAAAAAACTTTAGATAAACGTAATTTCCGTAAAAAAGTTATCACAACAGAAGGACTTAGAGAGTTGAACGAGTTTTCAAAATCCACTTCAAAAAGACCTGCTCGACTCTACACTTTCGACAATATTAAATTAAACTCAAAACGAGCTCATTT
Organism: uncultured cyanobacterium; assembly: GCA_947073895.1. GTDB lineage: Bacteria > Cyanobacteriota > Vampirovibrionia > Gastranaerophilales > Gastranaerophilaceae > CAG-196. The sequence goes on along the minus strand of CAMTNN010000123.1, from coordinate 1,577 downwards.
TATTAAAAAATCAGAAGGAAAATAAAAAATGCTTACACTAGTTTGGACTATTTTAGTCGTATCCGCACTATTACTAATCGTATTAATCTTAATGCACTCACCAAAAGGGGATGGTATTGCAGGGATAGGTAACGCTGCTCAAATGTTTTCATCTCAAAAAAGCGCTGAACAAGGATTAAATAAACTTACAGCAATCATTGCGCTAGTGTTCCTTGTTTGTGTATTCTTACTTGGTTTCGGGATTATCAGATAGTAAAACTTAAATCAATCAAACGATTACTCAGTTCTCTGGTATATCTTTGTGCTTCTTCAAGCACTATTTGTTGTGTCGTAAAATCTTCTTTTTCACAAGAATCAAGTGTAACACTCAACAGAGCATTAGCTTTGCTTGCCAAATTTTCAAGCTCTTCTAGTTCATGAGTAAGCATAAGTTTACCTTTCTTTATGTTTTTACTTGAATATAAGATGTTATTCTTAATATACAGCAAATATTATCATATTACTAAATATTTGTCAATATTTCCCAAATAGTAGTATAATAACCGTATTATGAGTATGACGTCTAAAGAACACGTAAAAATAATTATGTTAAGAGAATGTTTAACTGCTAAAAAGTTAGCAAAAATTCTTACAGAAAAAACAGGAAAAGAATATACTGACCGTAGTATAGCTAATAAAATATATTCTAGTTCTTTTAGATTTGATGAAGTACAAACTATCGCTGATATTTTTGGTTACAAAATAACCATTGAAAAAGACTAATATCTTATACATCAAACACATGATGTCCTATATTGGTATTTATATTAATATATAACCAATCGGGCACTCCCGAGGTTTTGAATCACTTAATTCCACAAGCACAGACTGAAAATCGGAAATTCTTGCAGGAAGGAGGTGGTAGCGTATGATTATTAAGTTATGGCTGATTTTATTAATACTGAAACAATGTAATAATAAAGAACTAGCACTCATACTTGTTATCATCATGCTAGTTCTTATCTAAGAACAAAACTCTGGGAGTTAAAATTCAAAGAGTGTACCACCGCTCTTTGAAGCCCGAGTTATATTTTTATTATAACTTGTTTTATATATTTTGCAAGCCTCAGTATCAACCAACGCGAACCCGCTTGTAACAGAGTCAGCAGAGGACGACTTGAAGTATCATTTCAAACCGGTAGTATTTTGATTGTCGTCCGACCCTTATTTAAATAAGTTCGGTACGGTCAACTTCTTTGGTTGTTACGAATTTAACAATATCACCTTCTTGAATATCGTTAAACTTAACGAACGAAATACCGCATTCAAAACCTTGTGCAACTTCTTTAACATCATCTTTAAAACGTTTAAGCTGGTCAACTGCACCTTTGAAGATTTCTTTTCCGTCACGGTAAATTGTTGCAGTATCATTTCTGTTAATCTTACCTTCTGTAACATAACAACCCGCAATCTTAACTGTTTTACCGATTGTGAAGATTTGACGGATTTCAACAGTACCTGTAACAACTTCTTTAACTTCAGGAGAAAGAAGCGAAATCATAGTTTTTTCGATATCTTCTAAGATTTGGTAGATGATA
>CAMTNN010000122.1 GCA_947073895.1 uncultured cyanobacterium | reverse complement strand
AATATCTTCACAGTTTCTATAATTTTTTAAACAAATCTGATTTAGTTTCATAGAATTAGTATAACATAAATTGAAGCCCCCGCTCGCGCGGGGGCTTCAATTACAAATTTACATACGTAAAATTCTATTACAACAAGTTCAATGCAATACTTGGCAATTGGTTTGCAGTAGAAAGCAATGTTGCAGATGATTGTTGCAAGATTTGGTACTTAATGTAGTTTGATGATTCAGTTGCAACATCAGCATCTTTGATAGATGAATTAGCTGATACAATGTTCTCCTTCTGTACACTTATCGCATCAACAGCTGATTCTACACGGTTCATATATGCACCGATTAAAGCTGTTCTTTCTGTAACGTTTGAAATTGCGTCGTCAATGAATGATAAGAATTCACGAGCTGTCGCATCATCTGTATAAACTGCATCGCAGATTGCAGTAATACAACTCATGTTTTTACCAACTGTTCTCTTGTCATCCTGAAAATCGTAATCTTTTTCTTTAATTTTTTCATATTTAGAACTAGAATAATCATATTTTTTACCATCTGGTGATTCTAAATTAGTACCTTGTACTCTGGCTGTAAGAGCTGTTGTATCTTTACCATCACCTCTTAAATACCATTCAGCATTTTTCATATCATTTTTATGATCAGGGTCATATTTAGCACTGTTACGGTTACCAGACATTAATAATGCAGTAAGAGTAGCTGCTTCAAAAATTGTATATTTTAAGTTAATAATATTGTTTTTACCGGAATTATTACTTACCTGTAAGTTAACACCAGCTTTTGAAGTAGCTGCAACGCTTGTACCATCTAACAACTGAATACCATTGTAGTCAATAACTGTACATAGACGGTTAATTTCACACATTCTTTGTTGAACTTCTGTTCTTATTGCTCTCATAGAAGCTGTACCATAAGTACCGTTGGCAGCTTGTTCGGTCAAGTCTCTTATACGTTGTAAGTAATCACCTACGATATTTAAAACACCTTCCGCAGTATCCAATAGAGAAAGTCCCATAGTTGCATTTGATTCAGCTACATCGTAACCTGAAATCTGAGCTTCCATTAAACAAGATACGGCAGATCCTGCAGCATCATCTTTACCAGAGTTAATTCTAAAACCTGTCGTTAATCTTTCCATTGCAGTATTCATGCCAGTTGTTGCAGCTGACAAGTTCCGCTGTGCGACTAAAGACCCAAGGTTTGTGTTAATTGTAATTGAAGCCATTTCTAATCTCCTTTTTAGCTTTTTTCTTCCATGATTTTTTCAATTAAAACTAAGCCTTCGTGAAGCATACGAACGCCAGATGATAATTGGCAGGGGGGTAAATATATTACCTACCTTACACTAACATATTAATAGCATTTTTATTGAAAAAACATTCTAATTAAGTTTGAACTTTCTCCAACTTAGGATGGAAATTCCGCACTCATCCCACCAATAATCAGTTCAAAAGGAGCACCCGTAATTCCAATCAAAACTGGTAGTCACAACCTTTGTGCTCCGCCCAAAGGTAAAAAAAAGAGTCTTATCGACTCTAAAAACTTTGAATGTGTGAAGTGTAGTATAATGAATAAGTGTATGTTTTTAAAACTTTTCTTATACTTAATACCCTTGTATATATACAAAGTCTTTTTTTACTAAAAAATTGACAAAAAACTTAATGTTTCTTAACAAAAAGACCTCCTACTAAGGAGGTCTTTGGATATTAAATTATTATTCGTTAGCATTTTTTGTTTTTTCTGCATCAACCCAAGCTGTGTAGTTTGTTTTGAAATCAGTTGTGAAAGTTGTTGCAATTTCTTGAGGATTTACAAAACTATGTGTATGCTTAACAAAGCTATGCTCTATATCAGCAGAACCTTTTGTAACTGCTAAGTTTTTAGAATTATTGAATATTGCAGTAAATACAGTATTATCAAATTCAACTCCGTTAGCTTTACACATATTCATAGCTTTTTTGAGCATTTGTGGTTTTAATCTATCAATCATTTCTTTTGCTTGATTTTCAGCCACTGATAAATTAGCGCCCTTATTAAATTCGACTGAGACACCGCCATTTTGAAGTTTTTCTTCAAGTGCTTCTTGTCCTTCGATAACATTGCCATTTTCATCTTTTACCATTGCTGTATAATCGATATCTACTAAGTCCATATCTGCATCAGAAGCGTTCTTTGCACCCATTCTTGATTCAATTTTAGCATTGAAGTTAGCAATGAAACCTTGAACGATTTCTTGAATACCTTGATTTGATGCATATCTTTTATTTTTATTTAACCAAGCGTGATTTGTTTTGTGATTACCAATGCCGGCTACAGTTTCATTCAATGATTCATAGAATATATTGTCAAAATCAGTTGCAATCATATCAAACGAAAGTCCTTTTGCTTGTAACATACTTTCAATTTGAGCCTTCATTTGATCTTTTAGAGATTCAAGAGTTTGACGAGCCTGCTCCTGAATTTGTCCGCGATTACCCTTACCTTTACAAGTAACAGGAGCATTTTCAGCGTAACCAGGTATATTTGAATAATCAATAGTATTAGAATCTACTTTACATTCACCGAATGCTTTGTCCGCAGCTGCTTCATCTTTTGCTAATGCATCTGCTACAATAGTATCTTTTTTACTAACAGTGCTCAAGCTATCGATAAATGATTGAATATCAGCTTTTAATTGATTACCATCAGTATATTTATTTAATACACCTTGAAGATTAGACAATGAAACAGATTGATCACCTAATTTTACAGTAACACCTTTATTAAGAGTAGCATTTAGGAGTTGATATGCAGCTTCTCTCATTTGCGCAACTTCACCTGATTCAATATTAGCACCAAGCTTAGTTACTTGTGATTGATATTTTGCAACTTCTGATTGAACCAATTCAGCATCTGTTGTTTGTAAATATTGATTTAAATGCGCATTCAAATCAGCTGCAAGATTATTACCTTTATAAGATTTCACAAAAGCATTTGCTACAGTATCAAGAGCTTTTTCCAAATCAGCAGTTGCAGTTTTGCCGCCACCTTCACCTATAAAGCCATCAATTACATCACTAATAACTGTTTTTTGTACAGTTGCAGGATCACTAGCTAAAACTTCATTTTTGATAGTTTCATAATTTGCAGGAAGCTCATTTTTAAAAGCTTCTGCCATCTTAGTAATATCACCGTTGTAATTGTTTTCATAGTTGCCAATCAACTCTTTTAATTTAGCAGCAACCTCAGGAATAAGATCTGTACCTGCAAAATCAAAAGAAATATCACCGGCCATATTATTTACAGCTTCTTGCATTTGCTGCTTTTGTTCTAAAATTGTATATTCTTTTTCAGTAATTTCACCGTCACCATCTTTATCAACAGTAGATAAATCAATAGAGTCTACATTGTTTTCTTTCAAGAATGCTGAAAATTCTTCTTTATCAATTTTACCATCGCCGTTAACATCTTTGATATCTTTAAAATCTATACGTTGGCCATTTTGTAAAGTTAAATTTCCGAATGTGTTAATCCCTGTAAATCCGCTCATTAGAGACTCCTTGTTATCCTTTTTTTTCTTTATATTAACCATTACGACATTTTTCAGAAAAACTTTAGCATTTGGAAAAAGTTTGTTACAAATGTTTACATTGACTTTAAATATTAAATGATTAAAACCTTATAAGAATGAGGCTGTATAATGTTTTTAACTAATTTATTCGGATTAAAAAGAACTTGCACACACGATAAAATTACACCTGATATGGACAGCGGTTATTGTCCGGATTGCGGTAAGCTTATAAAAAACGAATGGTATATTACACGCTGTGCATGCTGCGGAGTAAAAATGAGAGCTTGTGCAAAAAACGGAGAGATTTATCCGCAAAACCATTATTGTACAAACTGCGGTTCAAAAGAATATACTGTCGAAAAGATAGAAAAAATCAACTTTGTCGATATAAATTTTGCAGTTTTACAAAAAACTGAAATAAACAAAGATGAGCTTCCAACAACTACCCAATGCTGGGAAGAAAGAAGAGGTGGGCAACCCAGATTGACAGTAAAATACCTGTAACATCAGCAATGAGACCTGTAATTATTGCATATTTAAACTTTTTGATTCCTACTGAGCCAAAGTAAACAGTCAGCACATAGAAAGTTGTTTCAGAACTACCGACCATTATAGCGGCAAGTTTTGTTATGAAGTCATCCGCGCCATGCTTAGTTGCAAGTTCCGAGAATAAGCCTAAAACCGCTGAACCTGATAATGAACGTGTTATCATAATAGGAACCAAATCAGGATTACATGGTAGAAGCTTTGCAAACCAGTCTAAAACTCCGGATGCTCTAAACATTGATATTGCAACAATCAAAGCTACCAGATAAGGAATTATGGAAACAGAGACTTTAAAACCATCTTTTGCACCCTCAACAAACTCCTCATAGACAGGAACTTTTTTGAGCATGCCTGCACACAAAATTATCAAAATCATCATAGGAAGAATTGCAAGGGAAATTTTTTCTAACATTTATCCCTCCATATTCTTCTAAATATTAACGCTGCAATTATTGCAGTAACAAAAGCCAAAGAAGTCACAATAAAAGTTGGCAAAACAATCTCGGTAGGATTTTTTGCACCTAATCCTGCAAGGACAGCAATCACAGTTGCAGGTATTATCTGAAATCCTGCAGTATTCATACCAAGAAACATGCACATGCTATCTGTAGCAGTATCTTTATTTGGATTCTCTTCTTGAAGTTCCTTCATGACCTTTAACCCAATCGGGGTCGCAGCATTTGTAAGTCCAAGAGCATTTGCACCTAGACTCATTGAAATATCACCTATTACGGGAGAATCTTTTTTTATATCTTTAAACAGCGGTTTTATAAGGGGATAAATAATTTTTGATAAAAAGTTTACAAGTCCGGATTTTTCAGCAATACGCATCATTCCAAGCCAGAATGCCATTATTCCGATAAGTGAGATTGCGATTTTCACAGCTGTCTCACATCCAGAAAGCATAGCTGCAACGACATCCGACAATGTGCCGTTTAAGAAACCCGCAATAATTGATACACTTATTAGAATAAAAAATATGTAATTCATAAACTTATATTAAAAAAAATTTTATAATTTGTCACTATTTTTTTATTAGTATATAATATATAAATGTAATAGTGTAGGATGTGGGATAGTAGTTATATGGCAGATTT
>CAMTNN010000121.1 GCA_947073895.1 uncultured cyanobacterium | reverse complement strand
TTATATCCATCTAAAGTAGTTAATGTTCTACTCAAATTATACCAATGTTTTGGTGAAACATCTTTTTTAGCTATTGCAACTAAACTTGCTTGTCTTGCCTCAGATGCCAATAAATCATAATACGAATCTGTCAATTTATTTTCTTCTATATTAAACCCAATTGAAAATATTTGCTGTTCATAACTGTATAGAACAGAAAAATCTGTATTTTCAATTAGTCTATCAACTATTTCTACTAATTCATCCTCTCCTGCTTCTTCTAAAAAAGTTTTTACAACATACAAATATCCAACAAAATTTCCACTATCTACTGTTGAAATATACCTAGGTATTAATGGCTCTTTTGTCCTTATCTGATACCAGTTATATAAATGTCCATTCCATTTTGGTAGACTATCTACCGAATAGATTATATTTCCTAATAATTCATATGCTTTTTCCTTTTTTATATATTGTAAATCATATGCTGATATTACTGCAAGCATTGATAAACCAATATTTGTGGAAGACGTTCGCGGAACTACTTTTTCTTTTCTGTCTTCCTGATAATTATCTGGTATTAAAAAATTGTTTTCTTTTGTTAAATAAGTTTCAAAGAAATCCCAAGTTTTCTTACCTATTTCTCTTATATATTGCTTGTCTTCATTACTTAAATTATCAATTGCTAAATTCTTATTTTTCTCTTTACTAATATACCACATTACAAATGGAACAAATGCCCACCAAAGCCCTATAATCACTGCTAAAATGCTGTGTTTTGCTATTCCTAATCCAATTGAAATTAGTCCTGACAAAACATTTATTGCCATTTGGTTATAATATGATGCTATATTGGATTTTGCTTGTTTTTCTGCTTCTTCTGAATATTCAACATTGCTTGCTCCATAAATTTTCTTTGCAACTTCAAGTTCTTCTTCTGCTGAAAGAAGCGGGATTTTACCGATTTGTTGTAGATAAATCCTAACAGAGTCATCAGAATTAACTGAGTTTAAACTTTCCTGTGTTTTAGGTTCTTCAATCGAAATATTTTCTTCATCATCTAAATTATCAACAGGTTCAATACTATGAAAGTCAACTCCTTCATCCGAAATATCATCAACCATAATATTTAGTTTATCTTTTTGTTTTACCATTTTTGCTCCTCTGTTTAACGCTTTCAAACAATATTATAGCAGCAGCGTTTGAAACATTTAAAGAATTAAAATTTGTTAACATAGGTATTTTAACTTTAAAATCAGCAAGCTTCAATAACGATTTTGAAATCCCTGCATGCTCTGCTCCCATTATAAGCGCAAAATTCATATCTGTGTAATCAATATCAAAATAATTATCATCAGCATGATGATCTGATGCAATTACCCAATAGTTGTTTTCTTTTAACCTTTGAACAGCTCCGACAATACTATTTACTTTTATTATAGAAATGTGATTTACCGCACCTGCACTGGTTTTTTCGACAGTAGAATTAACAAGAACCCCTCTTCTTGAAGGCAAAATTATACCATCAACTCCGGCACAAACTGCTGAACGAATAATTGCACCAAGGTTATGTGAATCCTCAACACCATCTAAAATAACAACAGAAGCTAATTTATCAGAATGTTTCTGTATAAAATCATCCAAATCCTCATATTTAACAGGTGCAATCTGAGCAATTACGCCTTGATGGCGCGCTTCTTGTGCTATCTGATTAAGTTTTTCTTTACCTACAAATTGAAATACAATCCCGTTTTTTTTAGCTAGCTCTTTTATTTTTTCAATCTTTTCATCTGAGCGTGAAGTATTAGAGATAAGTATTCTATTAAACTCGCGATTACCACTTTCCAACGCTTCGATTACAGCGTTTTTGCCATAAATAAAAGTCTCTTCCATTATGCAGATACCTCTAACATTCTTTCAATACATTTTGAGCTTAGTTGACGAATATTTTCATCTAAAGTTATTTCATTAGTTTCGTTTTCTAAGCAATATAAGATTTCATCAAGCGTTGTAAGTTTCATGCTTTCACAAAGCATATTATCAGATATAAGAACAAACTCTTTATTAGGATAATCCCTTCTTAACCTTTCTACCACACCTTTTTCTGTTACAATAACAAATTTATCATGAGAGCTGTTTTTAACATAATTAATAATACCGCTTGTACTTCCGACATAATCACCTAGGTCACTAACTTCCGGTTTACATTCAGGATGAATCAAGATTTTCGCATTTGGATGCTTTTTGCGCGCGCTGATAATATCATCTACATTAACATTATTATGTATAGGGCAGTGTCCCTGATAAGTTATAACTTCCACACCGTCAAGCTTTGATTCAACCCATTTCCCAAGATTTGCATCCGGAACAAACAGAACCTTAGGTGCATTTAAGCTTTCTACAATTTTAAGTGCATTTGAACTTGTACAACAAATATCACACTTAGATTTAACCTCTGCTGTTGAATTAATATAACATACAGTCGGGATGTTCGGATGCTGTTTCTTAAAATCCTCCATTTGGTGTAGGTCTATCATGTCCGCCATTAAGCAGCCTGCGTTAATATTTGGCAAAAGTACCTTTTTATCCGGAGATATTGTTTTTGCGGTTTGCGCCATAAAATAAACGCCAGCAAAAACAATAATTTTAGCATCTGTTTCTTGCGCTTTTCTGCTTAAATACAGCGAATCACCAACATAGTCAGCCACCTCATCAATTTCGATATTTTGATAGCTGTGTGCCAGTATTATCGCGTTCTTCTCTGTTTTTAGTTTCTTAATTCTCTCTATTGTGTTTTTCATTTATAATACCTGTGTACAAATTTTGAGTCTTATTGTACAATAAAAAAAAATAGGAAGAAATAAGCATGGCATTTAATCGTTTTAATAAAAACTTAGTAGTCGGGGTATCCGTTAGTCCCGAACTCGGATTAGAAGTTGCGCAAATTGACTTCGCAACTAAGACTGTACTTAAGTATGGAAATAAACAATTGGGTTATGACAACCTGAGAAAAGAAGTTGCAGATTTAGACCTTTTCAAAGAAACATTAGCAGATTTGTTAATGGAACTTGCTATACCAAAAGGCTCAGAAATTGTATTAAATATACCTTCAATATTATTTAAAGTTGCAGATTATCCTGCAAGTATTGACGAAACCCAATTGGAAATGACGCTTGAAGAAGAATTAGTTAATCATCCGATTTTCCAAAACAACGAAGCTTCTATAAGTGCAGTTAGACTGCCTATTTCTACAATTCAAAACAATAAAATTGCATACACTGCAGCTCAAAAAGTAATGTTAATTGAAATTTGTATGCAAATTAAATCTCTTGGTTACACAGTTGTTGGAATCGACACATCTGTAAACTCTATTTTAAATGCATTAATTTATAATGACAGAGTAGATATTGCAGCAGATTCAAACTGGGTATTACTTATAGTAGATAACAACACTTGCAGAATTCTTTCAATGCTTGGCAAATGTTATGCAGACAGCTTTGAAGAAAAAATCGCAATCGGTGAAGTGTTAGGTGATGCAGAAAATTACGGAACAGTTATTTCTGCTGTAACACCAATATTGAAAAACGTTCCGTCAAAAAGATTATATGTTCTTTCAAAAACAAATGCAATCAATGCAGAAGTTCTTGCAAGCAAACTAACTTACAACGGACAAATTATTCACCACAATGATAATATTTTTGCAGAAGCACCTTATTTAGAAACCGCTCCTGATATCACAGATCAGGCAGCAAAAATGATTTCTCTTGACGTTATTGGTGCAGCAATTAATAAAGATTTTGGAGAATATTCTCTTGCTCCAATGAACTTATTCAATGCTTCTTTAGGAAGTGTTTGGGCAGATGAGCAGCCACTACAAATTGTTCTTGGTGGGCATACAATCTACTTGACATTACAGTCTATGATAGTAGCATCCGCTGTATTTGCAGTAATCGCTATTATTGCAATAATGGCAATGTTGGTTCCGCTTAAAACAATTGTTAATATTAACAACGATGAAATAAGCAAAATGGATGCTCAAATTGCTGCTATTAATGCATACTTAGAAAAAAATAAAAATGTTTCTGCAGAAAATTTTAATGAAGGTACAGAAATAAAACTGGGTCTACAACACAATAAAAATATTTATACATATTATACTGTTGTAGGAACCGAAATTCCTAAAAAATTATGGCTTACTCATTTGAATTTTGGAGAAAAAATCACAATAGAAGGTCAAGCTGATAACTTGGAAAGTGTTTACAGCTTCTTTAGAAACATTAAAGATTACAATCCGGCTTCTGAAATTAAATTACAGAAATTGGGATTGGCTACTAAATCAAAATTAACAGAATTGGCTGAAGATGAAAGTTTTGATACTGATTCTATTATCACATCTATGAATGCCGATTTCTATGAATTCAGAATTTCGGATGCTCCAGAAGAAGCGCCTTCACCAAAAGCATCTAAAGACGGTAATGGTAACGCCGGAGCTGATGGACTTCCTAATGTTGAGCTTAGTGAATAATTACAAAAGGACAAAGTTAAATGGAAAAATATAAAAAATATTACGGCATAATACTTTTTGCTATAGTTGCTTTTGTTTGTGTATTGGGTGGTCTTAAATTAATTCAACCACAACTTGAGGAACGTACAAATTCAGAAAATATGCTTCAACAAAAGAAACAAGAATTAACCGCTCAAGCTGCAAAGAAAAAGAAGGTTGAAAGCACATTAGAGCAATTAAAAGGTGCTATTGAAACCGCAGGTAAGAAAATATATGCGCCGGTTGATGCAGATTTAGGCAATGATACATTGTTCTTTACTTTATACAGCGATTTAATTGAAATGATTCATTCTAATTCAGTAAAGATTAAATCTATTGATTACACATATAACCCTGAAACAGATAAGTTCGTACAAAACGGAAGAGATATTTACTTTGTTTGTGATGTCGATATGGAGCTTGTTTCAAACTATGTTAATCTTGGAAACTTAGTAGAAGATATTTATCGTTATCCTTATTATGTAAAAATTAATGAAATCGATATAAAACCTTACGATAAAGATAAAACAATTCTGGTTACTAATATGAGCTTAAGACTTTATGCTCATACGACACCTCAAGAAGAGGAACAACCGGCAGCTGAAACAGATATAAATCTTGAACAATAAAAAAGAGGTCTTTAAGACCTCTGTTTTATTTCTTTTGAGTTCTGCTCAATTGTTATTCT
>CAMTNN010000120.1 GCA_947073895.1 uncultured cyanobacterium | reverse complement strand
TACATGAATAATATCGTCATACATAGACTCTGTTACAATTTTATCTCGGTAGACCAAACCTTTTTTACCGTTCCTTACTATAATATAGGAATAATAACTTGTTTGAGTAATATCGTCACATATAGGCTCTACTATAATTCTATCTTTGTAGACCAAACCTTTTTTATCGTTCTTTACTATAGTATAGGAAAATCTCCCTGTTTGAGTAATATCGTCACATATAGGCTCTATTACAATTTTAGAACCGTAAACAAAGCCTTTTTTACCGTTCTTCACTATAACACAGCCATAACCTAATGGAATAATATCGGCAGATATAAAGTCTGTTACAACTGTAGGACCGCAAGTCAAGGCTTTTTTACCGTTCCTTTCTATAAGACAGTAAACCCCATCTAAGTGAGTAATATCGGCACATATAGGCTTTGTTACAATTATATTTTTGAAGACCAAGCTTTTTTTACCGTTTTTCACTACAACACAGCAAAAATCATCTAATTCAATAATATCGTCAAATATAGGCCCTGCGACAATTTTATCTCGGTAGACCAAACCTTTTTTACCGTTTTTTACTGTACAGTGATAATCCCCCATTTTAAAAATATCGTCATATATAGGCTCTAAGATTCGTTGCTTATCTAACAGCAAACCAACTTTACCATCCTTGGAAAAGTCCCTATAAAATACAGGTTCACTATAAAAATATTCAAGGGCACAAAAAGCTGAATTTGTACTAATAAATAATGCACTTGTTAGCAATATTAAGAATATTTTCTTGTTTATTTTCATTTGTTTTCCCTTCTACTGAATCATTATAAAATTTTAATTGTAGCTTTGGACAAGTCCTTGGACTATCAACGCCCAACCGTCAACCGCGATAAATATCAGCAGCTTAAACGGCAGCGAGATAATCGTTGGCGACAGCATGAACATACCGAGCGCAAGCAAGATATTTGCAACAACCAAATCCAGCACAATAAACGGTACAAATACTACAAAACCAATCTCAAACGCTGTTTTTAATTCACTTAAAATATACGCTGGAGCAACTTCCCAAATTGTTAAGTCTTCTGGTGACTTCGGAGGAGTTTTACGCTTCAATTCCACAAAGAACGCCAAGTCAGACTCACGCGTCTGCTTCATCATAAACTCTTTAAGCGGTTTTGAGCCCTCGTCTATCGCAAGAATTAGGTTCTGATTCTTTTGATAAGGGATTGAACCTCTTTCGTACATCTGCTCAAAAACCCCGCCCATTGTGTAGAATGTCATAATCATACACAAGCCTAATGTAACAATAGAAGGCGGGACTTGAACACCCATCGCGGTTTTAAGCAATGAAAAAACTATTATAAATCTCAAAAAACATGTCATACAGCAAAATACAAACGGCAAGAGCGAAAATAATGTCATTACCGTCAGCATCTGTAAGACAGGATTCATATCACCAAGTACGTTGTTCATTTATTTACCCCTACTCTTTTATCCTTTCTGCAAGACTTCTCATCACTGATGTATAAGGAGTATTTTGCGAAGATTTTATGCCAATGATTGATTTATCAGCATAGCGAGTTTTCTCATTAAGAGACTCCATTGTTGTTTTGAAATCAGGTAACGGAGACTGTGGTTGAACAGCCTGCTGTTCTCCAAGCTTAGATATCAACGTTGTTCTATCAGCATCGCTTGCAATCAAAAACTTTTCAGTTCCTGCTGAAACTATATACAAAGTCTTTCTGGGCGCTAAATTCATTGAATCAATAACTTTCAAATTCTTAGTCCCGCCAACTTTGCAACCGCCAACTGCAAACTTTTTAAAAGCAAATAAAGCAACACCCATAACACCAACCATGGCAAGCGTATATACAATAAAATTAGCTATATATCCCATAAACTACCCTCTTTCTTATCCCCTAAGTATTTAAGAAAATTTTTCTTTAAGTCAACTGACTTTACCCTTCCCCATTTTCTGCTTCCGGTTCAAAGTCACTGTAATCAAAATCACCTTCACCGCCTTGCTCTGCCTGTGGTTCTTGTGGAGCATCCTGACTCTGCGGCTCCTGTGGAGCAGAAGATGCTGCCGAAGCGGAAGAATCACTTACATTTTCAATTCTTACACCAAATCTATCGTTAATAATAACCAACTCTCCTGCTGCAACAAATTTTCCACCGACTTTGAGCGAAACTTTATTGTCATAAACGGAACACAAGTCAACAATCAAACCTTCTTCAATACTCTTAAGCTCACCTAAAGTAACCTTAACTTTATCAAACTCGGCTGTCATATCAACTTGAATACTATCCCAAAGATTAGTATTTGTATTATCCATTTCATTTCCTCCCGACATATCATAAGGTTCTATGATTTTTATATTTGGTTTAACCTTAAATTTCTGTACAATATTTTCACAAACGAGCGTCATCTCATCAGAACTGCTTTTTTCAAAAACAACTATATCGCCCACATCAAGTTTTTTAATATCCGCAAGCGGAAAGACTGTCGAACCCAACAACAAATTAACCTCCACAGGACTATGAGCAAAATCCATATCAACAAAATGTGGTTCAATAGATTCAGCTGTTTTTGGAGCAAGAATTTCCATTGGTACAGAAATAATAAACTTGGCTGCAGTATCAGAAATTGCACTTTTCACAAAATAAGTCAGGTGCAAAATCTCATTATAACGGCGGTTTGGCTCTATAGTAAAATTCGGGGCTAATGTTTCGTAAAGAAAATCGTTAAAAGCCGTAATAATGCGCGCTTCCAGCTCAGAAACTTCTGTAAGTTCAAATCTTTTGTTGTTTTTACCTAAAACTTTATCAAGAATTACATTGATTGCATCCTGTGAAATTCTGATATAAACATCGTTTTTAGAATTTATTTTAACTTTAGTAACAAAGAAAGTATCGTTTTGGGAAAGCACATTCATATTTGTGCTCACAGAAACAAGCTTATATTCGAATCCTTCAAAAAAGAATTCGTTACTGCAAGACTTAACTGCCGGTGTGAAAACCGAGTCGTACCATGAAAATTGCTTATATAATTCATCGAAAAATATAGAATTTATCATACTTATCCCAATGAAGGATTTACCTTCTCCCTACTATAGTCCATAAATATATTAAAGGATTTAGCAAATAAAGACATCATACGTTTAGAGGAGAACTGCTTTGATTTTTTCAAAAATCCCACTATAATAAATAATATGAAGAAGCTTTTTTTGTGTTTAATTGCATTAACTCTTACCTTGCCGACTCAAGCCGCGTTTTGGAATAAAAAAGACAAAGCGCTTGAAGCAGAGCTTCAAGGCAAAGGCTACGCCGGGACTTTACCTGATTTAAACAAAAATGCTCGTCCAAAAGAACAAAAAGTTACAACCCCGATTTTTGAATCACAAAAAGGCTTTGGCGACCCGTCAGAATTAAAACCCGTACCGCGCAACAACCCTGCTTTTATTGATATTATTCAGAAAAAAGACCGTACTTCAACTTACGTCATTGATGCCAACGAAATTATTCCAATGATTGAAAAACTTGTTGACTGCATCGAAGAAGAAGGAACTGTTCAGTTATTTATAACACGTGCTAATGTCTTAACAATGAACCTCGACCACTTAGCTCTAAAATATGAAGGAAAACCCGAAAGTTATTACGAATCCTTCCGTAAGCTAATGGAAATAAACGGTTACGTTAAATCAATTTCTTTATTAAGGAAAGAAGCTCTCACATATCAAAGATATCTTGCGTATCAGGCTGCAGGTTCAGTTTATAATCCTGAAAATATTAATCAGCAGTTAGAATATCTGCTTAGTGAATTGAATACTGCAATAATTATGCTTAAACAAGAAGGCTAGGACTTTATTGGAATTTAAAATATTTATTTTTGTTTTACCTTTTTAACACGGGCAATGCCCGCAGAAAGAAGGTTATAGAAAATGAGTTTTAATCCATTAAAAGAAAAAGGTATTCCTTTTGAAAAACAATTAAGAAATTGGCATCAAGTTGTTAAAAAACCGTTCAACAAAAACGAAGTCGACTGCTATTCAAGAACACGTCAGATTTTAATGAACGGTATTGAAGTTGAAGCTTGGAACTTTAAACACGCATTCTCACGTTTTTGTCCTGATTTAGACGATTGCAAACTGGTTTCACAAACAAGAAGAATTGAAGACGCTCAACAAACAACAGTTAACTGGCTTACACCTAGTGACCAATCAGTTCTGGAAACCACTTTAGGTTATGAACAAGTTGCAGTTGATTTAACAGCTTGGCTTGCGCAAAACGAACCTGATGAGTATGTTAAAGAGACTTTTAACTTTGGTTTATTAGAAGACTTTGACCACTTATACAGATACAGTCAATGGGCATATATGATGCACGGAGTTAAGCCTAATGAAATTCTGCAAGGACAAACCGATGTAGTTATTTCAAGACCTACTCAAAACCACCACAACTGTAACGCAATGAGGCTCCGTAAACATTATGATAAAGCAACCGCTTCCCCTCAAACTAAGGTTAATATTTTAACACTTGTTTCCGGAGAACAACAAACACACAATTACTACGCAGAACACGGAATGTGCTACGGCAACAATATCTTAAGAAAAACTTACGCTGAAATCAAAGACGTTGAAGAAGAACACGTAACAATGTACGAGTCCTTAATCGACCCGACTGAAAGCATGTATGAAAAACTTCTTCTTCACGAGTTCACTGAAGTTTGTACATATTATAACTGCTACGAAGACGAAGAAAACGAACATCTTAAAAACATTTGGGAACTGTTCCTTAACTTTGAACTTGAACATCTTCGTATCGCTTCAGAATTATTTAAAAAATACGAAAACAGGGACCCTGAAGAAGTTATCGGTGATAAAATAGTTCTTCCTTGCAGATTTGAAAGCCAAAAGGAATATGTTTCAGAAGTTCTCTATAATGAAATAGATAAACGTATCATGCCTGAAGGTCAATATACAACAATAGATAAGCTTCCTGAAGATTGGGTTGGTTATGATATTCAGGCAAAACAAGGTGAAGCCGGCTCACCTACTGAAAACACCATTAGAATTATCACACTTCATAAAGGCAGGGATATCGTAAAAGCCGATGATAAACTTAAAGAAGACGAAGTTAAACTGCTTGAAAAAGGATTAGAAAAACGTTCAATGGCACCTGATACAGTTATGCCGGATGAATTAGAAGAAATTATTAAACTTCATAAAGAAACAAAAAAAGCACGAAAAGAACATAAATATATTT
>CAMTNN010000119.1 GCA_947073895.1 uncultured cyanobacterium | reverse complement strand
CTGCGCCATGCTTATGCAAATAAAAGCATATATTGAGGAGGTCCACTCAATGCCTCGCGACGGCAAGGCCTCCGCCTTTTCCTTTGGTAAAAATTTTGGAATGTGGCTAGGGATTTTGACCGCTTTAGGGATACCGTACGAGGAAGTATTGCCGGCAAAGTGGCAAGCCGGGTTAAAATTACGAGTACGAGGTATGGATTACCGCGATAAGAAAAAAGCGCTAAAAGAAATTGCGCAAAAGAAATTTCCGGAATTAAATTTAACTCTGGATACTTGCGACGCTGTACTAATTGCAGAGTACGGATGTCGAGCAATTATAGAAAATAATTTTAAAAGATAATCAAGCCGCCGCTTTTTAGCGGCTTGATTTCAACATGTCGAACATAAAAAACAATTGAGCTTAAAATAATGGATAACAAGAGGGATATAATCAAAGTTGACAAAATAGGAAAACTGGATCAAGAATTTATTGCAAGGGCGTTTTTACCTTTAGTAGAGGACTTTTTTAAAAAGCCTGGTGTTAAAGAAGATTACGAAAAATGGTTAAAAAACCATAATAAAATTTCTGTTTGAGGTATATTTGTAATATGGAAACCGCTGTTACCTATAATAGATTTTCACCTGGTCCAGATCAAAGGGAAGAAAGTATAACAGGTCAATTAAGGGAAAATCACCGTTTAGCAAAACAAAAAAATTTAACGGTGATTCATGATTATATTGACCGCTGTATAAGTGGGAAAACGGATAACCGTCCACAATTTTTACAAATGCTAAAAGACGCGGAAAAAGGGCTTTTTAAATATATTATATGCTATCAGACTAATAGATTTGCGCGTAATACCTATGACGCAGTTGTACATAAACATAAGTTAAAAAAATTCGGTGTAAAAGTAATTTACTCAAAAATGAGTATACCACAAGGGCCGGAGGGCGTTATCTTTGAAAGATTTATGGAGGCTTTTGATGAATATTATTCGGAAGAATTAAAGCAAAAGGTATTACGGGGACAATATGACAACGCATTACAAGGCAAGTTTCTAGGCGGTAGATTACCTTATGGCTATAAGTTGGATGAAAATAACAAGTACATAATAGACGAGGAAAGATCTGTAATTGTTAGAGAAATTTTTACCCGATATGCCGCCGGTGAAAAGGCGCGCGATATATGTAATGATTTAAACAAAAGAGGGATTAGAACATCAACCGGCGGTGAGTTTGGTAAAAACTCTCTACCATGTATATTGCATAACCCTAAATATATGGGCGTTTATGATTTTGAAAGCAAGGATCCGGATTTAGAGGCGATACACAGCGAGGATACCGTACCAGCAATAGTAACAAAGGAAATATTTGAAAGAGCACAAAAGAGAATGGAAAGTAACAGACATAAAAAATCTAAAAAGAAACCGGATGATGATGTAATATTTTTATTATCCGGAAAAGCGTTTGACGGAAATTGCGGCGGAGCTTTAATTGGCGATAGTGGCACCAGCAGAAACGGTGTAACACATTACTATTACACGTGCACAAACAAAAAGCATAAAAAAGGCTGCAAAACAAAATCCGTTAAAAAGGATTGGTTAGAAAATGCTATTGTTGAGGCTACGCGCGCTATATTGGATAATAGAAACCTTACAGAAAAAATAGGTCAATGGATCGTACAGCTCCAAGAAAAAAATATTGATGATTCCATGCTAAAAGTTGCACAAAGCGA
The DNA here is from genome assembly GCA_947073895.1 of uncultured cyanobacterium. Lineage (GTDB taxonomy): Bacteria > Cyanobacteriota > Vampirovibrionia > Gastranaerophilales > Gastranaerophilaceae > CAG-196. The sequence continues at coordinate 3,559 of CAMTNN010000119.1, read as the reverse complement.
ATTAAAAAATACTCAAAAAAGTATTAAAAACATAATGAACGCTATAGAGCAAGGTATAATTACAGATACAACAAGAGAGCGCTTATTAGAGCTGGAAGTAAGACAGGCACAATTAGAAAGCGAAATAAAACTTGAAACCCATAAAATCCATGCCCCAAAGGTTGCAAAAGAACAAGTAATATTCTGGCTTGAGCAATTTAAAAACGGCGATAGCCGGACAGATGATTATAAAAAATATATAATTGAAACACTTGTAAACGCTGTTGTACTTCATCAAGATGTTATAACAATAGCCTATAATTACGCTGATAACGAGATTGTAGACTTGCCGATTTCTATTTTAAAAGGCTCATCCGATAGTGTTCGGATAAGCCTTTTAAACTGGGCGATACGTGACTCGAACACGTGACCCCCACAATGTCGATGTGATGCGCTACCAACTGCGCCAATCGCCCGTATTATAACTTGTAAACTTTTTTCAACAGTTGGTGCGCATAGAGCTTTGCTCTGATGCTACCTCTCAAAAAATCCTCAACGGTTCGGATTTTTCTCGGCAGAGTCAACTGCGCCAATCGCCCCAACTACATATATGATAACATAAAATAATAAATCTAATTGTTAACAAATGTAACGAAAATAATAAGTTGTGAAATTGACATGTTTTTTAATACTTTATATATATGTAAGCACTAAGTATAGGATTGTAAAGATGGCATATTTAACATTTACAGCTGCAGAAGAAAAATCAAATGCTTGTTTTAAGTTTATCGGTTCAGATACTAAACCTAAGGCAACTAATTTAATATCAAATAACGTATCACTTCTAAACTCAGGAGATTGCGGAAATGATACTTGTAGTTTTTATTCAGGTCCAAGTGATGCTACTATTATGGCATTTGGAGAAAGTTATGAATCTTGCGGTTCAATTGCTTACTCTGGTGAATCATGTGGATCTATTGCTTATTCAGGAGGCGGTGAGTCTTGCGGATCAGTAGCTTCAAGCTCTGTATCATCAGGTGCAAGTTCTTGCGGCGGAGGCTGCAGCTACAGCTGTTAAGAAGTTTTAAAGAAAAGAATTTATCCGAAACAAAAGTTTCGGATTTTTTTTGTAAATTTCTTGTCAAAATAATATTACAATGCTATGATTTAAGAAGGTTTGGGAGAGGAAATTTTATGTCTGAAACATTCAATATTGTGCAGTTTTTAAGAAGTGCTGTCGCAACAGGAGCTTCTGACGAACATTTAAAAGTAGGTCATTCACCTTATATAAGAAAACATGGTTATATAAGAAAAATAAGTATGGATGCTTTATCTAAAGAAGATTTGGATATGGCTGTTTTGGAAATTGCACCTTTATCAGTGAGAGATTCTATTTTGTCTATGAAAGATTTGGACTTTATGTTCGAAATTAAGGGATGCTCTAGATTCAGGGTTAACTATAACAGACAGCTCGGTCAAGCGGCTCTTGTTATAAGAAACATTCCTTACGGAATTCCGCAGCTTAAAGACTTGTCTTTGCCTGATGTTTTGAGTAAAGTTATTGATTATCCAAATGGCATAATTCTTGTGACAGGTCCTACAGGAAGTGGAAAATCTACAACACTTGCATCTTTGATTAATGAAATCAGTGTAAAATCTTCTAAACATATTATTACAATTGAAGATCCAATTGAATATGTATTCAATTGCCAAAAAAGTATTATTTCACAGCGTCAGGTAGGGGTTGATACAGAGTCTTTTTCAGATGGTATTAAGTATGCTTTAAGACAGGACCCTGATGTAATATTTATCGGTGAAATTCGTGATAAAGATACAATGGCTGCTGCGCTTAAGGCTGCAGAAACAGGTCACCTTGTACTATCAACATTGCACACAAATGACGCTGTTCAAACTATTAACAGAATTATTAATATGTTTGAAGAGTCTAATAGAAATATTATCAGAAGACAGGTTGCGGATACTTTAAGAGCTACAATTGCTCAAAAACTTGTTTATTCCGAAGCTAGACAGACTCGTTATCCGGCATGTGAAATTATGGTTGTTACTTCAACAATTCAGGATTATATAAGAAAGGATACATCGGAAGAAATTTATGAACTTCTTGCTGATAACACGATTGACGATATGATTTCAATGAATATTTCACTTGCAAGGCTGGTAGAAGCAGGACTTATTTCTCAAGAAGAAGCTCTTGCTAATTCAAATGAAGAAAACGAGCTTGAAAAAATATTCAGAGGGGTTTATCAGGGTACAAAATCATACTATGACTAATAATTACGTAACAGAAGCTATAAATTTAAAATCATATAATCTTAACGATGCTGATAAAATTATTGTAATGTATTCAAAAGATAACGGGCTTATAAAAGGAGTTGCAAAAGGAATTAAAAAACCTAAGAGTAAACTCGGTGCTCGCATGGATTTACTGGTTGCTAATTCGTTGCAGCTTTTGAAAGGTCGTTCTATGGATACAATTTTACAGGCGCAGACGGTCAATAATTTTAAAAAAACAAGAGAAGATATTGATAAGCTAATGTTGTCTTCTTATGTTTCCGAGCTTGTTGTGAATTTCGGTGAAGGCTCGGAAAGTGCTTCTAAAGAGATTTATGAGCTTCTTTATAAATCGTTAAACAGAATCTCTTCTTCTGAAACAAAAAAAGATGCACTTATTGCTGTTATCAAGTTTCAGCTAAAACTGCTTCTTGTTATGGGATTTTGTGTTGAGCTTGATACTTGTCTTTGTTGTCGGGAGCAGGTTTTAGATGAAGATATGTATTTTTCTTCGTCAATGGGTGGAATTGTCTGTAAGGAATGCAATGAGACTCTCGGGGTTAAACTTAAAATGCATCATAAAATAAGAGATTTCTTGCAAGCTATGCTTCAGTTTGATTTTGATTATGAAAGCGAATATGATTCAAAAGCGACAGAAAAAGTTTGTCAGGTTTGTTTCGATTTGCTGGATGAATATATCAAAACTCATACAAATAGAACCGCAAAGTCTGTTAAGGTATTTAAGGAGCTTGCATTACAATGTTAAGAATAGCGCATTTATACCCGAAATTGTTAAATATTTATGGTGATGGTGGAAATGTTTTAACTTTAAAAAAACGCTGTGAGTGGCGTGGAATAGAAGTTTGCATAGACGAAATCAATGTTGGAGATTCTATATCTGAGCACGACATCTATTTTATTGGCGGTGGTCAGGATTTACAGCAGATAGAAGTTTCGAAAGAGCTTCAAAATCATAAAGAGTTTTTAACAGTAGAACGAGATAGAGGCGCGGTTTTCCTCGGTATTTGCGGCGGCTATCAGCTTATGGGACATTATTATCAACCGCACGAAGGTGACAAACTTATGGGTATAAGCCTTTTGGATGCTTTTACTATTGCAGGAAATAAACGTTTTATAGGTAATGTTACTGCACAAACAGAATATGTTACTCCTAATACTCTCGTTGGTTTTGAAAACCATAGCGGATTAACATATTTGCAAGGCGAAACAAAACCATTAGGAACAATACTTGTGGGTAATGGTAATAACGGTGAGGATAAAACCGAGG
>CAMTNN010000118.1 GCA_947073895.1 uncultured cyanobacterium | reverse complement strand
AATTATGAAAATAGACGAAATAAAATTATTAAATGGGGAAAATTCTTTCCAAAACGCAGGACTTGAAGCCAACGAAAAAACTATTGATTATGAAACAAGCAGTAATTTAACTTATATAAATATTCTTTCTCTTGTCAAAGGATTAAATGTTATAAGTGAGTTTTATGATGTTAAAGCAGCATGTACAATAAAAGGTACTGCAATTTGTGCTGTTGCATTAGGACAATCCTTGGCTGATGCAGTTCAAAAAGTTATGGACGCAAATCCGGTGGACTTTATGTCTTCTGTAATCGTTGTTTCCGATGAAGTAGATAGTGAAATAGCTCGTTTTTTAAAGGATACAAATATTATTGCAGCTCCTAAATTCACTAAAAATGCTATTGAAATACTTGAAACAAGAAATGTAACCTATGTTACAATAAATACTCCGCTTAAGGATTATAAAAATTATCTTTCAAATGATATTAAAATTACTCCACTCGGGACATTGACCCAAACCCCAAATATCAGCGATTTGGACAAAGACTTATTTAAAGTTGTTTCAAAAACAAAACCTACAGTTGAGCAGATTGAAGATGCCGTTTTTGCTTGGAAAGTAGCCAAACATAACAATTCTCAAGCAATAGTAATTGCAAAAGACCTTAAAACAACCGCAATTGCTCAAGGCTTACAAACAGCATCAGTAGAATTCGCATTAGATTATTCCTGCGATATGTCAAAAGACGCAATACTGGCTTCGGATATGCCAATTACAACGCATGACGTAAACGTAGCTTCGCAAGGAAGAATTGGCTTGATAATTGTACCATTTGCAGATAAAGAAGTTGTAAACCAGACTGATAAATATAATATTGGATTAATTACAACTGGTTTTACAAATATATTATTTTAATAAATTTCCCAAAAACCTATTGACAAGATAGGTTTTCTATTGTATTATTTAAATATGGAAAATACATTAATTATTAAAACAATTGCAAACTTAGAAGAACAGCTAAACAGAGGTATTGATTTGTTAGAAATCGCAAAAACTTATTGTGAGTTTAATTGCGACAAATCAGACGAAATAGCGACACTATTCTCCGTGTTAGAACTTATCGTCAAAGAACAAAGAAACACCGTAAAAAGCCTGGAATCTCTGATTGCAAGTTAAACAAACAAAAGCGGGTTCTTAACGAACCCGCTAGTTTAACACAAAATTATTTCATCAAATTAGCACCTTTTACTTCGGACGTACCAGCCAGTAGGTTTTGCATGATAAATTTAACCGGATTTGCTGTAAATTTATCATCCTTTCGTAATTCAGCAACATTAACAATATTACCTATCTGCTCTGCATTTTCTATAGGAATATTATCTTTGTAGATAAATTCTATTGCATCTTTTCGTCTTGTATATAAAGGAGCTTCTCTTGCAGGTGTATTACCGGCTAAATGTTCTTGAAGTTTTGGCCCCAGATTCCTAAAAAAAGTTTCTGTTTGCTCAAAACTAAATAATTTATTTAAACTGCGTACTGAAAGTTTATCTATATCTAAATTCGAAGTAGGAATTCTTAATATTACAAGATCACTTGATCCGGATTGAGCTGAGTTAGTCCACTTAACTATATGTCGTAAAATTATACGCTGTAAATCATCATATCCCCAATCCTTATTTATACCCCAACGCTTATAAAAATTAGGTAAGTCAAAAGCATAGATCCCCTTGTCAACATGAAGCTTATAATCACTTGTCTTTATATAACCATCTCTTAACATAGATTCATAGTTAGCTTTTGAAGTCATGTGATAAATATATCTGGGAATTTTTCTACTGTGACCAAATTCAATATTATTTTGCTGTAATTGGTTTGTAATATTCATACTCACTAATTAAATCTTCCAAAACCTCATAATTGATAAAATATTGCAAAATTGTTACAAAAAAAGCTCCGAAAATTCGGAGCTTTTTTAAGATATAAAATAAAATATTAATATCTATAGTGAGCAAACGCTTTGTTAGCTTCTGCCATTCTGTGGGTGTCTTCACGTTTTTTGCATGCTGCACCGTTACCGTTAGAAGCATCAATTAATTCGCTTGCAAGTTTATCTACGAAAGTCTTACCGCTTCTATTTTTAGCTGCAGCAATAATATTTGTTGAAGCTAGAGCAAAACCTCTGTCAGGTTTTACATCAATAGGAACTTGGTAAGTTGAACCACCAATACGTCTTGCTTTTACTTCCAACAATGGAGTTGCGTTAGTAACACCTTTTTGGAAAACTTCAAGACCTTTTTCGTTAGTTCTTTCTTCAATTTTTGTAATTGTAGAATAGAAAATTTTCTCAGCAAGAGACTTTTTACCGCGTCTCATAATTCTGTTAATAAATTTAGAAACATCAACGCTGTTATAAATAGGGTCTGCTGAAGGAATTCTTCTTTCAGGTTTAGATCTTCTAGACATTATTTCTTACCTCCTTTAGCTCTTTTAGCACCGTATTTAGAACGGCTTTGTGTTCTATTAGCAACACCAGCTGTATCTAAAGTACCACGAACGATGTGATATCTTACACCTGGAAGGTCTTTAACCCTTCCGCCTCTTATAAGAACAACACTGTGTTCTTGAAGGTTGTGTCCAATACCAGGAATATAAGAAGTAACTTCAAATCCGTTAGTAAGTCTGACTCTGGCAACCTTTCTCAAAGCTGAGTTAGGTTTTTTAGGGGTTGTTGTATAAACCCTTGTACAAACGCCGCGTCTTTGAGGACATTCCATAAGAGCCGGCGATTTGGTTTTGTCTGTTAGCTTTTTACGTTCTGAACGTACAAGCTGGTTAATTGTAGGCATAACTTTTCTCCTTTTACCTTTTAATACATTTAAGATAAACACTTTCCAAATGCAGTCTCAATACAAACTGGAGTTATTTACCTTTTTGACTAGCCTCCTTGGAGGGTACGTCATCCCTCTAACCGTCAAATCCGGCAGAAATTTCGGCTAGAGTACCTTAATCGTATGACGAACATGCTTGTATGTCAACAAATACGGGAAATTTTTGTTACAATAAGTAACCTTTTCTATCATGAACTCTTGATTACGTAGTTTTTAATTTATTGAGAGACTTACAAAAAATAAAAAGAATTGAGTTTATTTTAAATAATCAAATCAACTTCTGATTGTAAAATACCCCTCCTATATGGAGAGGTATTTTACAACACTTATTATAGAGATTATAAATTTATATCAATTCTCCTTACACCTGGCTCCTTATATTTGGTGATAATGGTACCCTTTCTTGTATAATCAGAATCGCCAAAGTTTTTAATTTGAGTATTGTCGTTTTTATCAGTCAAAACGTTTCCGCCACTCAACAGCTTAGGAATAAATCCACTTGATCTAGAGTTTGAGACCTCAGCTCTGTCAACAGTTACATCATCTCCACCACCATTATCCGCAACATCAACACCAACAATAGAACCTCCAATAACATTAATTGTATTTTGCCCTTTACTATTGCCTTTTAATTCCAATCCTTCAACAAATCGTGTCGTAGTCTTAGTGTCATCCACCATTTGGTAAGTACGACTTGAATAAATTGAAGCTGCATTATTATCACTTTTTCTATAAGCAGCTTTGACGCCATTTTTAAATTGAACACAAAACACCGTTTCTTGTTTATAAGTTTTAGGATTTTCTACCAACTTTGTTGAAGTCTTTGCAACTTCACTTCTATCAAGTTTTACGCCTCCAAATACCATAATTTGCTCTCCAGCCATAATTAGCTCCTTTCTTTTTTAATTTAGTTCTCTCGTGTTATGTTTATATAAAGTTTTTCATTTTGTTCAAATTGCTAAAATCCCAAAGAAAATTTACAAATATTAATGCTTATTGGCTATTATTTCTGTGTTGATAGCTATTAGTATTATGCTATAACTAATACTATACTTATATTTATGAGTATAAATGCTAACCTTGAGAGAAAATTTGGAACAAAACTTGCTTATATTAGAAAATCTCAAAAGTTGTCACAAATGAAGCTTGCCGAAATTGTTAATATGAATTTCAACTATATTGGACAAATTGAACGTGGAGAAGCAAATGTTACAATTGGGACTATCAAACTGTTGGCAGATGCACTTAATGTTGAAATTAAGGAGTTTTTTAATTTTACGTTTTAATATACAAAAGGCACACACTCCATTTTCAAGAAAAAAGTCATAATAAACAGAAGCTACAGTAATGTAATGCGAGAGGGAATTTATAGGCTTGCCAAAATACCATTCAATGTAGTATAATAAACAAGACTTTAATCACAATCGACACAAAGAAGGAGAATAAAATGTCAAGAATTGAAAGTTTTAAAAGAGCTTTAAGCGAAAAAAGAGCTGTTAAAATTATCGCTGGTATCGACAATTTTGATGCAGAAAGCGTTAAAAAGGTTGTTATGGCAGCTGATAAAGCTGGCGCTAGCGCAGTAGATATTTGTGCTAACCCTGATATTATTTCTATGGTTAGATCTATGACTGATATGCCAATTTTCGTATCATCAGTTGTTCCTGAAGAATTAGTTCATGCAGTAGCTTTAGGTGCTGACGCGATTGAACTAGGTAACTTTGATGCAATTTATAAAAAAGGTATCAGCTTCAACGCTTCTCAAGTTCTTAACCTTGCTAGAAGAACTATGGAAATGCTTGATGGTGAAGAAGTATTCTTCTCAGTAACAATCCCTGGTGAACTTGAAATTGGCGAACAAATTTCTCTAGCTCGTGAACTTGAATCAATGGGCATTGATTTAATCCAAACAGAAGGTCATTTCTCTAATGAAAATCCTTCAAACGGTGCAAGAGGTCTTGTTGAAAGAGCTGAATTAACTCTTTCTAACACAATTGAACTATCAAGAAACATCGAATTACCTATCATGACAGCAACAGGCATCAACCCTACAACTGCTTCATTAGCATTTGCATCAGGCGCTTCTGCTATCGGATGCGGTTCTTGCGTTAACAAACTTGATTCAGAAATCTCTATGATTGCTGTTTCTAAAAACCTTGTTGAAATCGCTGAAAAGAACGCTCAATATGTTGTTGAATTAGTTTAATTCAAATAAAAGCAATAAAAAAAAGGATGATTAAAAAATCATCCTTTTTTTTATTTTTTAATTATCATAAATGATTTTAAGGCTCTTCCTGTATCGCCTGATTCCTGAGTAGATACAACATGTATCTTTTTATAATCAAGGGAAGTTGAACTTCCGCCATCAAATGCCATTGCACTATCAAGTCCATAGCTTGCACATAAATCACGTGCT
>CAMTNN010000117.1 GCA_947073895.1 uncultured cyanobacterium | reverse complement strand
CTTATTGTATCAATCTGTAATATTAGCTTTACCAAATAAAAAGGTTTGTGGTATAAATTGTAATGAAGACATGTTTATGTCTGATGAAAATATGAAAATCCACGATGAACGTATGGACGTATTTAAGAATATCAAGATAGAACGTGAAAATTAATTAACCCAAAATATATTTACAACTAGAAAGGAAGATATAAGAAATGGCAGTACCTAAGAAAAGAACAGGGCATAGTGCTCAAGGAAAAAGAAGATCAAATTGGAAAGCTACAAAACCTACTACAGTTAAATGTCCTAACTGTGGAGCAGTTGCGTTAGCTCATACTGTATGCACAGCATGCGGAACATACAAAGGTAAAGTGGTTTCTAAGAAAGCAGAAGGTTTCGTTGAAGAAGCTAAAGCAGAAGAAGTTAAAGAAACTAAAAAAGCTAAAAAATCAACAAAAAAAGCTGAAGCAGTTGAAGCTCCTGTAGAAGAAGTTAAAGCTGAAGAAGTTGTTGAAGAAAAAACTGAAGAATAATTGTTATAAGGTGCGGTTTTCCGCACCTTATTTAAACACATAAATAAGGAATGGATGAGGGGATAAATGACAAGAATAGCTGTTGATGCAATGGGCGGAGATAATGCTCCATTTGAAATAGTTGCAGGTGCAGTATGGGGTGCAGCTGAATACGGTGTAGGTTTAGAGTTGGTTGGTAAACAAGACCAAATTGAGCAGTGTCTTGAAACAATCCAAAAAGAAGGATTTTTATCTGATTGCGGTAAAGCTAACGGTAAAAAAAGAGTTAAAATTGATGTTAAATCTTTAGACATCAAAATTACTCATGCTTCTGAAATTATTGAAATGGGCGAAGCTCCTGGGCAGGCTATTCGTAAGAAGAAAAACTCATCAATTGTTTTAACTGTAAATTCAGTAGCTACAGGTAGTTCAGAAGCACTTGTTGCAGCTGGTTCTACAGGTGCAGCAATGGCATCAAGCTTGTTTGGTTTAGGAAGAATCCAAGGTATTGACAGACCGGCAATTGCGGTTACGCTTCCTACAATGAAAAAACCGATTGTTGTTATTGACGGTGGTGCTAACAGTAATTGTACTCCTCAAATGCTTAAACAGTTCGCAATTATGGGTATGACATTCTCTAAAAATGTATTGGGAATTGAAAATCCAAGAGTCGGGGTTCTTAATATCGGTGAAGAAGCCGGTAAAGGTAATGAACTTGCTCAAGCGACTTATAATTTATTGGAAGAAGAAAAAGAAAAATTCAACTTCATGGGTAACGTTGAAGGACGTGAGTTGTTCCTTAACCACTGTGATGTTGTAGTTTGTGACGGTTTTGTAGGTAACGTTGTTCTTAAAGTAACAGAAGGAACTTCATCATTGTTATTTAGAATGATTAAAGAACAATTCAAATCAGACTTTTTGGGTATGATTATCGGTATGTTGGCTAAACCGTTTATGAAAAGAATTTATGAAAAGATTAATTATGAAGAATTCGGTGGATGCTTGCTTTTAGGTGTTAAGGGAATTACGGTAATTTCTCACGGCAGAAGCAAAGCTTACGCAATCAAAAATGCTGTAAGAGTTGCTAAGGAAGCGGTTGTTACTGGTGTTAACAGCAAAATTTCCGAATCACTTGGTAATTAGTAATGAAACTTAGAAATTATTGAAAAAGGTGTGCAGTTCAGCGCACCTTTTTTAATGGCTAAAACATTTACAATCTGTTACATATTAATTGTGCTATAATACTAGAAACGAGGAGAAGGAAAATGATTAATAATATAATTCCGTTGAAAATTGCAGGTGTAGGATATTGTATACCTGAAACGGTAGTTACGAATGATGATTTAACTAAGTTATATGATACATCAGATGAATGGATTTATACCAGAACTGGGATAAAAGAAAGAAGACTTGTTTCTGGTAATGAAAGTGCTGTCGATTTAGGTTATAAGGCGGCTGAAAGAGCGTTGGAAAAATCAGGTTTGAAAGTAGAAGACATTGATATGGTAATTTGTGCTTCTTCTGCACCTCCTGAATTATATCCTGCTATCGCTTGTAGAATTCAGGCTCATATGGGTATTCCAAATGACGTTCCTGCATTTGATATTACGGCTGCTTGCTCGGGTTTGATTTATGCAATGAGTATTGCAAGAGGTTTTATCGCTTCCGGAATGTATAAATCAATCTTGCTTGTTGCAACTGATAATAACTCAAGATTATTAAACTGGGAAGACAGAAGTGCTTCTATTCTTTTTGGTGACGGTGCAGGAGCTATGGTTGTTACAGCTTCTGATGACGGAGTTGACGATATTATATCAATTGATATTAGAGCAAACGGTTCAATTGGTGATTTGATTAAATTACCTCTTGCAGGTAAAAATTGTCCGCTTGTGGAAGCTAATGACGAACAACCTCAATTTATCGAAATGAATGGTAAAGAGGTTTATAAATTTGTTGCAAGAACACTTCCTCAATATGTTGAAGAAATGATTGAAAAAGCAGGTATGAAAGCTGAAGAAATTGATTACTTGATACCGCATCAGGCTAATTTAAGAATTATTCAAGCTGTTCAGGAACGTCTTGGTTACAGTGATGAAAAAGTTGTTACTAATATTAAATACTATGGTAACACATCAGCTGCTTCCATTCCTTTAGCTATGGCAGAAAGTGTTGAACAAGGTAAAGTTAAGCTTGGTTCAACTGCTATTCTTTGCGGATTTGGAGCGGGTATGACCTGGGGCGGTGCAATTGTAAGATTAAGAGAAGGGATATGTTAATATGAAAAAAGTTGCGTTTTTATTTCCGGGACAAGGTTCTCAGTCTGTTGGAATGGGAAAAGACTTGTACGAGAATTTTGAATCAGCAAAAGCTGTTTTCGACAAAGCTGATTCTACATTAGGTAAAAGTATTACAACAATTTGTTTTGAAGGTCCGGAAGAAGACCTTAAACAAACAGTTAATACACAGCCTTCAATTGTAACTATGTCAATTGCAGCTATGGAAGCATTGAAATCACAAGTTAAAATTGAAGCTGATTTTGTTGCGGGACATTCTTTGGGTGAATACTGTGCTATGTATGCTGCAGGTGTTATGAGTCTTGAAAATACTTTAAAAGCTATCCAAAAACGTGCAGATTTAATGGGTGCAACTAAAGGCGGTTCAATGGCTGCTGTGCTTAACGCATCAGAAGAACAATTAAAAGCCGGATTGGAAGAAGGTTCAAAAGTCGGTTATGTTGACGTAGCTAACTACAACTCACCTGCTCAGGTTGTTATTACCGGTGCTGATGATGCGGTTAAAGCAACATCTGATTATCTTCTTGCAAATGGTGTCAGAAGAGTTGTCCCTCTTGCCGTTTCAGGCGCGTTCCACTCTAAGTTTATGGAAAATGCAGGTAACGAATTTGCTTCATTTATTTCTGATTTTGAATTAAATAACGCTTCAATCCCTGTAATTACTAACGTGGATGCCGAAGCAACAACTTCATCAGAAGATTTTAGAGCAAAAATGCCTAAACAGATTTATTCATCAGTTCACTGGACTCAAACAATCCAAAAAATGGTTGAAGAAGGTGTTGATACGTTTATTGAAATCGGGCCGGGTAAAGTTCTTGCAGGCTTGAATAAAAAGATTGCTCCAGAGGCAACTGTTTACAATGTGTTTGACAAAGCATCATTAGATGCTACTATTGAAGCATTAAAAGAATCAATGAGTTTAGTATAAGGAGAAAGATTAAAATGACAGAAAGAAAAATTGCTTTAATTACAGGCGGTTCACGCGGTATTGGTTTAGCTTGTGCATTAGAACTTGCTAAAGCTGGTTGTGACATTATTATCAATGATATTTGTGATGCTGAAAAAGCTCAACCTGCAATTGATGAAATCAAAGCTTGCGGTGTTAATGCTTATTTCTACAGCTTTGACGTATCAAACCATGAAGCTGTTAAAGAAAATGTTGATAAGATGATTGCTGAACACGGTAAAATCGATATCTTGTTAAACAACGCAGGTATTACAAGAGACGGTTTATTCTTAAGAATGGATATGAACCAATGGGAAAGTGTAATTAAGGTTAACTTAACATCTGCTTTCTGTGTAACTAATGCTGTTATTAAACACATGTCAAAAGCTCGTCAAGGTTCAATTATCAATATGTCAAGTATTGTCGGACGTCACGGTAACGCTGGTCAAGCTAACTACTCAGCTTCTAAAGCTGGTCTAATTGGTTTCACTCAAACTCTTGCAAAAGAATTTGGTTCAAGAAACATCAGAGTAAACGCTGTATGTCCTGGTTTCATCAAAACTGCAATGACAGCTGAGCTTCCAAATATCGATGAGTATTTAAAAGCTATTCCAATGAAGAGACTTGGTACTCCGGAAGATATCGCTAAAGTTGTTAAATTCTTGGCTCTTGAAACTGAATACGTAACAGGTCAAGCAATTGAAGTTGCAGGCGGTTTGATGATATAAGAATTAGAAAGGGTTCCTCGGAGCCCTTTTTTTAACCACTTGAAAAAAATTCAAAATAAGTTAAAATAAGAATACAGGCATGGGTGACGCTAACACCCACACCTGCAGTCAAATTACAAGAATATGACTTTTAGTGTAAGAGCTAATGCTATTATAAGTATTAGCTCTTTTTCGTTGATTTCGACATTCATGCGACCTCCTTTCTTTTGTCGAAATTTAGTGTATGATAATCAAAATCTTCTGCCTGTATTCTATTTTAAATGTACAAGCATATTATACAACATATTTTCCAATTTTGCAAATTATAAATCGACTTTTGAAACGTCTGTAAGTGTTGCAAAATCCATACCTAAGGCAATTGCAATTTTTTCTAATGAGGCAATAGTTGGAGAGACTTTCCCTGTTTCAATTTTCCACAAGGCGCTTCTGCTTAACCCTGCTGTTAAAGCAAGCTCTTCTTGTGAAATTCCTCGTTTTTGTCTTTCGAATTTTATTTTTAAACTTATTTTTTCAGTAATCATTTGTTTACTATAGTAGGCTATTGACTTATTTTAATCAACTCACTATAATACTAATATGTAGACTAAAGTACACAATAGGAGATTAGAAATGACAACAATTGAAGAATTTGAACAAGAATACAGACAGTTCAGAACAAAATATTTTGAAAAACACTTTGTGGACAAAGATATACGTGATGTTATGTATGAGATTTCAAAAGAGGTAGTAGTGGATTTAGCTTCTCTGTATGCAAAAACTTGTATGCTTGTAGATACTTTCAGTATTTTAAGAAGTGATAAAGACTTTTTTAATGGATTGGATGACGATACCAAGCAAATATTAAAATCG
>CAMTNN010000116.1 GCA_947073895.1 uncultured cyanobacterium | reverse complement strand
AGAGGGTGGTATTGCAGTGCTTCGTGGAAATATTGCTCCCGGTGGCTCTGTCATTAAACAAAGTGCAGTCCAGCCTGATATGATGATATTTACTGGCACAGCAAAAACATTTAACTCTGAAGAAGATGCAATGGCTGCAATTATTGGTGGTGTTATAAAAAATGGTGATATAGTAGTCATCCGCTATGAAGGTCCAAAAGGCGGACCTGGCATGAGAGAAATGCTTGCTCCGACTTCATTACTTGTAGGAAAAGGTTTAGGAACAAAAGCCGCATTAATTACCGACGGACGTTTTTCAGGCGGCACACGAGGAATCTGCGTAGGCCACATTTGTCCGGAAGCTGCAGACGGCGGTGTAATCGCATTAATAGAAGACGGCGATATCATAGAAATTGATATTAATAAACGAGCTCTTAAGCTTAAAGTTGATGAAAACACTTTAGAAATGCGCCGCAAAAACTTTAAACCAAAAGAATGCAAAATTAAATCCGGATATCTTGCAAAATACGCAAGAACAGTTCAGGATGCTTCCCACGGGGCTATTGTATGAAGACAAAACTTCGTAAGTGGGCAAAAGAAGAACGTAAAAAACTTGATATGAAATCAATAAGTTTAAAGCTTGTTGATAAACTTCGTGAAACAGAAGAATACAAACAAGCAAAAAATGTTATGATTTTTTATCCGCTGGAAAATGAAGTAAATCTGCTTTCGTTACTGGAAGACAACAAAAACTTCTACCTTCCGAAAGTTAACGGGCAAGAACTTCTCTGCTGTCCTTACTGTAAAAAAGACGAATTATGCAACTCTTGTTTTAATACAAAAGAACCGCTAACGGAGCCTTCACAAACAAACCCCGAACTCGTGATAGTTCCGGCTCTCGCAGTTGATAAAAACAACTACCGTCTCGGCTACGGCGGAGGGTTCTATGATAGATTTCTTGCTAAAACCAAATGTAAAAAAATCGTTTGCATTCCTTCCGAGTTAATAGTAAAAACTATTTATCCGGAAGATTTTGACATTCCTGTTGATAAAATTGTATTTGTCTAAAAAAAACGACCCCGAAGGGTCGTTTTTAATTCCTACAATAAAACTTGTTGTCCGTCCATTACAATATCATCAGCTGCCTTTGCAACAGGAACTTCCAAATATGGAGCGTGAGCAGCTCTATATGCTTCATTCAACTTTGCTGAAGAAATTTCTTCTGCAGAAGCCTTTACTTTTTTAGCAAGTTCAGGAAGAACAGCTCCGTCTGATATATAATCTACTACTGGTTTTTGTGCCTTCTTAACTGGCACAGTTAAACATTCTTCTCTACCAGTAAATGTAATTTTGTTAATCATTGTTTTCTCCTTGTCAATACATACTTTACACATTCATATTACTACTTAAATTCTTTAAATCAATTATCCTTGGAAATTGTAAGAGAAAGATCTCTGAATAGCACTGTCAACCGCGCCTTGAGAAGATTGAAGTTCTGCATCAACCATCTTGAGTCGTGTTTGATATTCCTGCATTTGTAAATCCAAACGTTTTTCTAACTGGGTTAGTTTATCCCTTCGTGCCTCCAATTGCTTAACCGCCGGATTCTCAGGGTCTAAGTCATTACCAAGGGCTAAAATCTCATCCGATGAAGCAACAAGTTCTAGTTTTGCAGTCGCAATCCACTGGATTTTTGTTTCCAACGTCATTTTGTACGCTGTCAGGTACATCATTCTGAAAGTTGACGTAATTAATCCCATAGCACTTGTCCTTCCGGTCTTTATCTTTGTTCGTTTAAGTTTTTGCCTTTCAGGAATGTGTGTTCGTTACTTTCTGCAATCAAGCTTTCCATTTTATAGAGCTGGTGCTTATGGTAATTTACACGGTACTTCGCCATTTTTAGTTTTTGCCTTATGGTGAGCATATCCTTTAGGCTGCCCAGTAAACTCATGAGCAATGCTTTGAACGGGTTGTTGCGTCGAAAAAACGACTGAGCAAAGTTCATAAAATTCACTAACCGTTTGAAATTTTCTTGCAGCTCTTCACGCATAGGCACGTACTCCTACACAATTAGAGTCTACATGTATTATAAAACATGTAAAACCTTTTAATTGCTGTATTTTTAATCTTTTTGTTACATTTGTTAACATGTTACTTAAAGCCTCTTCCGGAGATCTGTGTGCTGTCAAATATAAACCGATTTTTATAAACACTTTCACGCTTATTATATGTTAACGGCATTTTTTCTGAAAACTTTAATTTATTTTGTGAAAAATAGCTCTGTTCGTTACAAAAATTTACGAGAGCAGATAATGCCCTTGCAATCGCATTATTCACAAGCAAACTATCCATCATTATTCTGAAAAAAGTTCTCTTTTGCATTATTCACAACTCACAAAAAACTATAAGTTATCAATTTCTTTACTATTGCCTTCAAGCTCATCTTTAAGCATTTTTCTTACAATATCACTCTGAGTATCCAACATTTTACAAACAGTTTCAATATTAGCAACTTTTTGTGAAAGTATGGTATCAGCATTTGATAAAACATTTTGTGAAACTGATTGGTATGCAGATAAGGCAGCAGAAGTCGTACCCTGCATCAAATTACCCATAACAACTGCAGGTAAACCAAATTCACCCAAATAAGGAGCCGCTGCAGTCATAATACCGCCCCAACCGGAAACAATACCAGCTAATGGCATAAGAATATTTGAAGCCCCAATACCATACCCGTTAGCAGTACCAATACCGTAAGCAGCCGTACTTGCAATATCAGCAATGCTTCCAATACCAGAGGCAAAACCGGTAGGAGAACCGCTTGATGAACCGTAACCATACATCAAGTTCCCGCCTAAACCTGCAGCACCACCTGTTGTATAACCGCTCAGTCTTGAAGCATAACCGCTAGGGAAACCTGAATAATGCCCCAAACTATTAACCCCGAAAGAAGAATAGTTTCCGGTCAACCCCCCGTTACCGCCGGTATACTGAGACCAGTAGGAAGTACCTGGAATATTCATTGCAGTAGTACCGCCCAGTGTTGTCATAAACGCAGACGGAGCAAACAAGCTCGCCAACTGATACAAAAATCCGCCGGCTGCCTCAAAACCTGTACCTGATGAAGCTGAACCCGAAACAGTCAAGTCTCTTAATCTGTCATAAGTTTCATACAGCATAGCTTTAGCATCGCCGGAAGCCGATCCGTATCTATTCGCTATTACTAAATATCCATCATTCTTATAAGCCATTTTTATACCTTTGGGCGGAGCACATTTCACTTTATTACTAATTTATTTTATTATTCCAAGTGCTCCTTTGGAACGGACTACCAGTGGGTTCGCGTGGGTTGGTTACCCATTTACCCCCTAGCCGCCGAAGGTGTTAAATGTTTTCTCAACGTTGTCTTTAACAACCTTAGATACTGCTTCCATTTCGGTAGAAAGAGCATTTTGTTCTGTATCAAGCTGCTTTAACCTTAACTCAAGCTGTTGGTCTTCCTGCTGAATTATCGAAGTCTTAGCGTTGATATCACGAATCATTTTGTCATATACAGCATTATCATAATAATACTGATTCATTGCGTCTTGATAAGCTACATCATCTGTCTCTGTACCCATATTTAGTGTATAAACAATTGAGTCATCTTCAAACCTAATACTTGTAAATCTTCCGTTACCATCAGTCTCAACAAGCGCCTTTTTGGTTTCCTCAAGCCTTGTATCAACATAAGTTGCATTATAATACGGAAGTTTTATCTGACCGTCAATATGGTTTGGTCCTGTACCGCTGTTATAAGACTTATCTAAATCTGCATAAGTTGTATAATAAGTTACACCGTTCATTTTAAATGAATAAACACCGCCATTATAACCTGTAATATTACCAACTTCGTCATATTCAAAACAATTAAACAATTCTGAATCAATACCCTGTTCTCTCATATCAGCAAGAACCTGATTTAGCTCAGCCTTCTGATCTTTATCCAATTCAAAGATAGGAGTTAAATCAAGATTACCAACATATGTAGGATGAATATAATCATCATAAACTGCCTTTGCAGCTTCAAAAGCATCTTTCTTTTCAACACTAAGAGTCTGTGCTCTTTCATACGCAGCCTCAGCACCTTCTAATGTTGCTTCTATCGGAGCTCTTTCAGCCGCAAATTTTCCAAGTAGATCAACAATATTAGAAGAATTATAGACATTAAAAGATTGGTCTAAACCTTCTGCACCGGCAAGAGTACTTGAAACAGCCAACAAACTAAGTTCATTGCCATTTGCGAAAGTATAATTGCCACTTGCTGCATCATATGCAAAATACAGATTCTTTAAGTTATCTTCCGACAATGCTCCATTGTTTATAAGTTCTTGTATGCTATCAAGATTTTTTATCGCGTCTTGCTCCGCCGGAGTAAAGCTGGCAAAACCTTTTAATGTACAAGCTTGAGTAGCACCATCGCTATCCTTATAATTGATTGTATATAAATCTTCTGCAGAATCATATGTACAAGTATTCACATGCTCTAAAGAAGTTGCATAATTAGAAAGATTGGCTTCTTTTTCATTTATATCAGCAATTAATTTTTGCTGATACTCAACAATTTTTCTAGCCTCAGCTTCTGCTTCCAAAGCCTTGCTATATTCTTTTTGAGCAGCAGCTATATCTTCCATGGCTTTTTGCAATTCATCAGATGTTGCAGACTTTGTACCTGTAAACTGAACTTGTGGGTCATTCATTTTCTTAACAGAACCGGTATAACGGTTTATATTATAGCTTCTGGTTACAACATAGTTATAATCTTCATCAGATGTACCTAACTGCTGCCAGTTTTCAAGCTTCGTTTCTTTTCCAAAACCGTCACTGTATGTATAAATATGTTTTGTATAATCAGAAGTACTTGGCGGAACAGGTACTTTCAGACCAAGCATCTGGTTAAACAAATTAGCACTCTGATTGGACAGTACCAAACGAGCCTGGTTGATTTGCTGGCCTTCATATTCACAATTAGATTTTCTTGCAGTCAGAGCTAAATATCTGGCTTGAGATGCTGCCATACCCATAGTGGTATCTCCTGTTTTTTGTTGTTGTTATTGTTTTAATGAGACTTAAAAAAAAGTCAAATGTACTAATAACATTATATAGTAGTATTTACAATTTTTAATAAAGGTCTTCCTAAAAATCATTCACTTAGAGGATATTGGCAATAAAAAATACACCTACTAATGTAGGTGTATTTTTTCTAATTTTAAATTTAATCTTCTTTGCTAATCAATTCCTTTTTAATATGATTCAATCTTCTCCAAACTGTAATTACACATCCTAAACAAATG
>CAMTNN010000115.1 GCA_947073895.1 uncultured cyanobacterium | reverse complement strand
TTATACCATGAAGCCCGAATACATTTGAGATTTCATGCGGGTCGATAATTACAGTTGTAGTGCCCGCAGGAAGCACTGCTTTTGCAAACTCAGACGGAAGCATCATTGAACTTTCCAGATGCACGTGCCCGTCAATAAAAGAAGGAGTAACATAAGCTCCGTTAACATCAATCTCTTTTTCGCCCGAATAATTATCGCTTATTCCTGCAATAACACCATCTGCTATTGCAATATCAGCTTTATGAATTTCTTCCGATAAAACATTAACGATATTAGCATTTTTTATAACCAAATCAGCTTTTTCTAAGCCTCTTGCGACATTGATGATTCTTTCTCTTGTCATTTTATACCTCTAAGTATTGAATAAGTTCTTCTAATTTTCCTGTTTCTAAAACTTTATCTATAATTTCTTTGTAATTTTCAGGATTTTTTGTTTTTAAACCTTCCGGTAACAAAATATCCGTGTTATTTTTTGATTCAACAAATCCTTTATTAATCGTCAAAAACTCTTCGTAAAGTTTAATCAAATTAATAGTTTTTTCTTCAAACGTAAAATTTTCACCAAGGTAATATTTTATATCTTTAGAAAATTGGTTTGTAAATGCAAGCATAAACTGAGTTTCGGAAATATTTTCTTCTGCATTATAAGTTTGACCTAAACAATGATTTCCCAAAATTTCCTGTTCAGGCTGAGTCTTAATGTAAGCTGCCCAAAGAAGACAACCGGCGTAAAATCCCATGTTATTATCAAAACCCAATAAAATCTTTTTATAATATTGTCTAAATTTCAATCTTTTTTGAGATAAGTTTTTAAACCTATTAATATCTGCATAAAGATATTCAACCATTCCCCTGAAAGCCAATATATATGGAGCAAATCCGGGGTCGAATTGTAATCCTTCTTTAACTTGCGTCATAAAATATCCTTTCTGTTTATTTACACTATTGTAACAAAAAGTTTTTTAAGTATCAATTTTTAAGCTTGAGCAGGTTTTAATAGAATATAGAAAGGTTAGTTTATTGTGGTTAGTGGAATTTCAAATAAAACTCCTGTTAAAAATACACTAAATCCATCATCTGCAACTCATTTGCAGTCCAATCCGGTGTTGGAAAGAACGCCTCAGGCTGATACGGTTGAAGCTAAGAAAAAGGGTAAACTTTCTAAAGGAGCAAAGTGGACAATCGGAGTCCTTGGAACTGCTGCTACTTTGGCTGCCACCGGGTTAGCAATAGTTGCGCATAAACGGAATCAAATTGCTAAACTTTATAAAGAAAAACTTATTATAAGCAATCTTGGTGAAAATCTTACATATCAAGAGGCTTCAACAGTGGAAGAGGGGATTAAATATGCTAAAGAGGTGCTCAAAATCAAAGATGTTGATTCTAATTTTACATTAGATGCAATTAATGAAGCTAACAGAGAACTTGTTAAAGTAAGTAACGCAAATAAAGGTCAGTTATTTATGCCTACTGCTTTAAGGTATGCAAATGCACCTCAAGAAAAGTGGTTTGCGCATGTAAATAATAATATTAAATCTAATCAATTCGGAGAACTTACGCTTAACGGTCATTATTTTGAACATCCTTGTTTAGATTCACATTTACACAAAGCATTATTTTATAGAGACGGAACAAGACAATTTTATATGCGTGCCGACGGTACGCTGCATTTCCCTACCGAACATAATTATATAGGATGCATGCCATCTGTTGAGGCTATGCAGTTGATTGTTAAATATTATACGTCTCCGAGTACTATGACTATTCCCGAAAAGAGAATCTTGTTTGAAACCTTTAGAGAGACAATTCTCAAAAAAACTACAGTTTATAAAAGAGCTCCGATAAGTTTTTTGAAAGAACTTGAAGCAAACCCGCAATCTAAAGATTTTTTAGAAAGCAATAATATTCGACCGGATTATACTGATTTGGCAAAGAAAACAACTAAGCAACAAGCTGACTATGTGGAAGATATTTTGCGTAAAATGCACAGTGAAGGTAAAACCTATACCATTACCTTTGATTTGGAGGAAGCAGGCGGTACAATTTATCATGAAATGGGACATCTTCAGGATTTTGCAAAGAATTTGAAAGAACTTGATTTGGCGAAATATAAGTTTTCAAATATAAAAAGAATTTGGGATGAGTCATTAGAGGAGGCTCACAAAGATAAAAGCAGAAAAAAAACAGACAAATATATTGGTTTAGATGAAATCGGAAATCATTGGGGCTCAATTACTTCCAATAAAGAACTAAGGAAAATGTTTAATGAGAAACCCGAAGATTTCAAGAAATGTTATCCTGATTTATATGAATTTTTAACAAATCAGGAAGCACAACAAAGTGCAGGTAAAATCTCGGCATACGCTCAATCGGGTATTGGTGAGTTTATTGCGGAAGTGTATAAAACAATGATCAAAGGTAAACAAATTCCTGAGGATGTTAAAAAGCTCTACGAAAAATTCAATGGGCCAACGCTTCCATAAATATTCAACCCGCTCGTCCCTATTTCTAGTCTCACCAAAAGGAGCACAAAAGTTAAAAAACTATCTGAATTCGTTTGCCTGAAAACGTCCGATATTCTGTAAGTAGTGATTTATTGGAAGCATTGTATCTTGCATACTGCTCATTTCTTGAATAGAGGCAGCTTGTTGTTGCGCTTCTATTCTTGCGTTATAGTCAGTATTTTCTTTAAATTGTTTAAGCTTTAAATTTTCATAACAAGTAAAACGCTCATCATTGTTTAAGAATTCTTGACACTCTTCCAGTCCGTTTTCAAAATCTACTCTGCGTTGATACCAATAAGCAGCAGTAACATTGAGTTTCCCGACAATTCCTTTTGGTTCTTTTACATCAACGAAAGCTGTCGGACAAAAATCTTTCCATTCAGGTATACTGGCACCAAAATCATCAGCAAATGCTGAAATAGGAGCGATTAATAATAGCCCGATTAATAATTTTTTCATAGGAAGAAGCTCCTTTATTTGAATTCTTTACCCATTCTTTTGTAGTAGTCTTCAATGAATCCAGTATTAAACTTACCGCTTTTGAATACTTCATCTTCAACAATTTGCTGATGGAAAGGTATTGTTGTTTTAATACCGCTTACAACATATTCTTTCAAAGCTTGATACATTCTGCGTCTTGCTTGTTTTCTGTTTTCGCCCCAGCAAATCAATTTACCAATCATTGAATCATAATACGGAGGAATTGAATAACCTGCATAAACGTGAGAATCAACTCTTATTCCAAATCCGCCTGGAGCAAGGTATCCGTCGATTTTACCCGGGCAAGGCATAAATCCGTTTTCTGCATCTTCTGCATTAATACGACATTCAATTGCATGTCCGCGCAATTTAATATCATCTTGTGTATAACCTAATTTTTCACCTGAAGCTACAAGAATTTGTTCTCTTACTATATCAACTTGAGAAATCATTTCAGTTACACAGTGCTCAACCTGAACACGTGTGTTCATTTCCATAAAGTACCATTTACCGTCGTGATCAAGTAAGAATTCACAAGTACCTGCGCCTTCATAATTAATAGCTTTTGCAGCTCTAACTGCTGCAGCACCCATTTCTTGACGTGTTTTTTCGTCGATTGCAGGAGAAGGTGCTTCTTCTAATAATTTTTGATGTCTTCTTTGGATTGAACAATCTCTTTCTCCTAAGTGAACAACATTACCGAAAGAGTCGCCTAAAATTTGAACCTCAATATGGCGAGGGTTTTCAAGGAACTTTTCTGCATAAACATCAGGATTGCCAAAGAATTTTTCTGCTTCTTGTTGACAGAGAGTTAAATTTGATTCAAGTTCATCATCGCTTCTTACAACTCTCATGCCCTTTCCGCCGCCACCAGCTGTAGCTTTTAATATAATCGGATATCCGACTTTCTTCGTAAATTCTTTCAACTCAGCAAGTGAATTAACAATGCCCATTCCCGGAGTTACAGGAACATCATGTTCAATCATCGTTTTACGAGCAGTTGCTTTGTCACCCATTTTACGCATTGATTCAGCTGTAGGGCCAATAAATTTGATACCGTGTTCTGTACAAATATCAACAAAATCTGCTCTTTCAGACATAAATCCATAACCAGGGTGAATAGCGTCACAACCTGTCATTAATGCAGTAGAAATAATAGCAGGAATGCTCAAATAGCTTTCTGAACTTGGTGCAGGGCCGATACAGTATGCATCGGTTGCAAGTCTTACGTGTAAAGAATTTGCGTCAGCTTGAGAATACACTGCAACTGTAGGAATTCCCAATTCACGACATGCTCTTATTACTCTTACAGCTATTTCGCCTCTATTTGCTATTAAAACCTTTTTAAACATATTTCTATCCCTTAAAAAACAGCCCAAAGTATATTGCTTTAGGCTGTTTAATATAACTATTCAACGTACATCAATACTTGACCGAATTCAATCGGGTCGCCATTCTTAACACAAATCTGAGTAACTTTTCCGCTGTGCTCAGATTTGATTTCATTCATTAATTTCATTGCTTCAATAATACAAACAACATCACCTTCAGAAATTGTTTTGCCAACTTCAACAAAAGGTTCAGCATCAGGACTTGGAGCAGAATAGAATGTACCAACCATAGGTGAAGTAATTGCTTTACCTTTTGGAGCTTCAACTGTCGCTGCCGGAGCAGAAACAGTTTGAGCCGGTGCAGAAGTTACTGCTTGAGGCGCAGCTGCAGCAACAGGAGTTGCTGCGATAACTTCCGGTAAATCTTTTCTGATTGTAATTGCTTGTTCGCCGTCTTCAAGAGAAATCTCTGTTAAGCCGTTATCAGCAATGATTTTTGATAATTTTTCTATATAATCTGTATCGAATTTCATTTTATTCTCCTTATACACGATCTAAGTATTCGTTAGAACGGGTATCAACTCTGATTACATCACCGTTTGCTACGAAGAAAGGAACTTGAACAACAGCGCCTGTTTCTAATGTAGCTGGTTTAGTACCGCCTTGAGCAGTGTTTCCTTTTTCAGCAGGTGGAGTGTCAACAACTTCTAACTCAACATGAGCAGGAATATCAACACCGATGATTTTAACGTCGTGCATTAATACCTGAACAACCATATTTTCTTTAAGGTATTTTACGCCGTCGCCAACTTGATCTTCTGTTAATTGTAATTGTTCGTATGATTCCATATCCATCATAACGAATTCTTTACCTTCTTTGTATAAGTATTGCATTTCTTTACGGTTAAGCATAGCTTTTGCAACTTTTTCGCCTGCTCTGAATGTTTTTTCAAGAACGTTGCCGGTTTCAACGTTTTTAAGTTTTGACCTTACAAAGGCAGCGCCTTTTCCG
>CAMTNN010000114.1 GCA_947073895.1 uncultured cyanobacterium | reverse complement strand
CACATCAGGTGTTGTAGCATAGTTTAGAAGCTTTTTACCATCATATTCATAGTTTATCAAATCTTTACAATGTTTAGGATTATCAAAAATAAATTTAATAATGCTTAACTGACCACGATGAATGCATTTTACTAGTGTAGGTGTACCCTCATCATCTTTTTCTAATATATCAGTATTAGGCATTGAAATTAAATCGCGTAATAATTCCGTTTCAACTAATTCTGATGTTGGATCTGGTCTATATTCTGGGAACCTTATGTCGGTAAGAAGGTCGTAATGCATACGAAATGCATCGTTAAGTGTGTCGTAAAGACTGCTATACTTATAGATACTGTCACTTTCAGGGTTTTGAGGGTCTACATTATTTATATAATAGTGTTCAGGCATTCTTGCTTTTCTAGGTTGCATTTGTGCAGGACTAACTTTGATAGGGTTATCAGCATATAGTTTTGCTGAGATATTGCGTGCATCATTTTGCATGTGTAGTTTTTGATATATTTGTTCATATTCATTTTGTAAACGAATAGCACCTTTAGCTCCTCGTTTTATTAGAAATTCTAAAGTTTGATTATCATTTGCAAAATCTATTAAAGGAACGTCGTTATATTTCAAGTTTGCTAAATCTCTGCATTTTTGTTCATCAGAGAAAATATAGTCTAAAACATCCATCCAGCCTGAAGAAACTGCTAAAAATAGGAATGGAAGGGCGTTATATCCATATCTATTAAGAATATCAAAATTTTTGTCGCACATAACATCATAAGTAGCTAGTTTTTCTATAGGATTAGCATAATAATCGTCAGAAATGCCTATTCTAACTTTTAAATTCTTACGAGCATCATTGTTATCATAACGCCAAGTTGATTGATCAAAATTATATGAAAAAGGATTACTATGATTTATGTAGTAATGATTAAATTTATTCCTATTCTGAGATTCTCTTTCTTTAAAAGAAATATTGGTTTTAACTATGGGTAATTGGGTAATTCCGGTTATCATAATATTCTCCTTAAGTACTATTTTTTTATATGAAAACCTCTAAAATTTTTTTTGCTATTAAAAATTATTTAAAATATTTTAATTTGAAATACGGTTTGATTTTTCTATCTCAAACTATAACGGACAACTAAAACTCAATATGGTTTATGCTTTTTAGAGATAAAATCAAACTAACTGCGATAATCAAAGTAAACGATAAAATACAAGTTCTGTAAGATTTCAATATACAAAAAAAAAGAGCCTTTCGGCTCTTAATTGGCTGGGACGGAAGGATTCGAACCTCCGAGATGGCTGGACCAAAACCAGCTGCCTTACCACTTGGCGACGTCCCATTGGGTACTTTTATATAATATGATATCAAGGCAGTTTGTCAAGAGGGTAAATTAAAATTGTTGAAAAAGACGGATTTAAACAAATCCGTCTTTTATTTATGGTTAAAAGGATTAAGGTTATTTTTTTAAGCTGCGTTTGAAGAAGAATCTCTAGAGCCTGAAACTTGCCACCAAATATCTGCAGCTGCACCGACTAAAGCACCGATTACGGCGGCTTTTCCAAGCCATTTTGTACTGAATTTGACATTCTTAGCACCACCCCAAAGGCTGGAAATACCCTTCCATACTCCGTACCCAATTGTGTATGCAGCAGCACCGCCTGCTAAACCGTAAGCGCCTTTTTCAAGTGCACTTGCGCCTCTACCGACTCCTGTTGCAATAGCTTTTCTATTATCTTTTGATTGTTTTTGGTCAATTTGTAATCCAAAACAATGACTTAAGGTTTGGTCCACGTATCTTGTGTGGTTTCCTTGTCTGAATCCGCTCATGAAACCGTTCATAGTCGAGCCGTCACCATATCTTTGAATATCACTTCTCAAGTCACAAATTTCACCGGTTTGAGTAGAAATTATGTTTCCGTAGATTTTTTCTATAATTTCTGTTGCTGCTGTTGAAGGGTTTGTTTTATCTCCCCTTGCTTTAAGTTCGTCTTGATATGTATTATAAATATAGTTTTTTAATTTATCAAACTCCTGACAAATTCCGTCTTGATCACCTTCTCTAACTTTGTTGTATAAGTTTTGGATACCTTGATGAACATCACCGTTTGTTAAAATCTTTTGAATAAGAGCTGAATCTGTTTCTCTGTGAGCAGATACTTCATTATTCATTAATGTAGCATGCATAGCTCCGTTGTGTTGTGCTTGTATTTGTTCAGCAGCTCCTTGCATTTGAGTATAATAAAGCGGATTATACATACCCATCATTCCGCCCATACCCATCATGCCTGTCATTCCAAGACCGCCCATCGCGCTCATGCCGAATGCCGGATTGTATCCTCCCATACCCATTCCAAGCATCGATGGCATATATTGATCGTAAGACCCGTAACTGCTTCCGGCTCCAAGTCCGTAAGTTCCGAGACCATTTCCTATTCCTGATATGCCAAGACCGTAAGTCATAGCGACCTCCTACTGTAACCTTTTAATTAAATAAACCTTTTTAACCTTACATGAATATAAAGTATTTCAAGATTTCTAAATTGACTTTTTTGAACGATATCTTAATAAAAGTTTACAATTGTAAAGTTCGTATTTGTTGTATCATGTTCTAAAAAGGGGAGTTAGATGAGAATAGAAGCTAAAAATCTCGTTAAGATATACGGTGATAGATATGTTGTAAATGACAACTCATTTTATATGGATAAAGGTGAAGTTGTTTGTCTTTTGGGGCCTAACGGAGCAGGTAAAACAACTACATTTTATATGATTGTAGGACTTGTAAAACCAAATTCAGGACATGTGTTTATTGATGGACAGGAAATTACAACTTGGCCGATGAATTTACGTGCCAAAGCTGGAATTGGTTATCTTCCACAGGAAAACTCTATTTTCAGAAAACTTACGGTTGAAGAAAATATACAGCTTGTTTTGGAAATGAATGACAAACTGACTGTTAACGAAAAGAAAGCTAAGCTTGAAGAATTATTGAATGAATTTGGGGTAGAAAGATTAAGAAAATATCCTGCAATAGCATTATCAGGCGGAGAAAGACGTCGTGTTGAAATTGCAAGAGCACTGGCTGCAAGTCCTGATTTTATGCTTCTTGACGAACCGTTTGCCGGAATTGACCCTATTGCAATCGGCGAAATTAAGGAAAATATCAGAAAGATTTCAGAAGATAAAGGCTTAGGTGTCTTGATTACTGACCACAATCCTAAAGCGACATTATCTATTACAGACAGAGCTTATGTAATATTTGACGGTAAAATTAAAATTCAAGGTAAGAGTAAAGATGTAGCTAACGACCCTGTTGCTAAAGAGTTTTATTTAGGAAAGGATTTCAAACTCTAAATATGAAAAAGTTTTTTACCGTATATGACAGATATATTTTTATGCAGGTGCTTTCGACAACAATTGTGGCTATTTTGCTGTTTACAATTGTATGGATTGCTCCCGAAATGCTTTTGAATACTATTAAAAAAGTTCTGTCGGGTGATATGTCAGCTCAAACAGGAGCTCTGGTATTGTTCTATGAGTTACCTAAAATTATGGGTAAAGCTTTTCCTGTAGGCTTGTTATTGGGCTCGTTATTTACATTTGATAAATTGAGTAAAGACTCGGAATTAACTATATTTAGAGCTGTTGGGATGTCTTTTTCAAGAATTTTACGACCGCTGCTTGTGCTAAGCTTTATAGTTACTTATCTTTGTTTTGTAACTTATGATAAATGGATTCCGAATTCGTGCCAGAAATTGCAGGAAATTAAAGGCAGCAGAATGCTTACGCAATTTATTTATACTCAAAAAGACGAAAAAGGGCATCCGGCAACAGCAGTTATTGTCTCAAAATTCTTAAACGGCGATATGTCTGACGTTATTGTAATGGATTTTTCTCAACAAGTATTTGATGATTTACACGGACTTGAAAATATTATGGTTGCAGAGCATGGCAAACTTGGTACAACAAAAGAAGGCGAGCCTTGTTGGAATTTAACTGATATTACTTCTTATATAATTGATGAAGAGGGTATTTTTAAATCAGTTAAGAAGATTGATTCTGTTGATATTTTGAAAGGTGATGCTGCTTCAAATGCTTATAGCATAATGATAAATTCAACTAAACGTGATAGAGATATTAATAATAAAGACTTGCATCAGTATGTGAAATTGTTAAAACAGGAACATTTGGATGAGGATTATAGGTTAATGCTTAATAAATATTTGCAAAGATTTTTCCATCCGTTCGTATGTGTGCTGCTTGCGATTATGGGCTGTTTGTTAGGCTTCTCTAAACCGCGTGAACAGAGATTAATAGGATTTACTATTGCAATTGGATGTATCTTTGTATACTATATAACACTTCCTTTCTTTGACTTATTGGCAGAAAAAGGAGTTTTACATCCGTTTATTACTGCATCATTCCCGCCGTTGGCGTTTTTAGGTGCAATTATTGCGTTTTACAAATCGAGGGATTTATAATATGAAGAAAATTTTAGTTATTTTGAGCTTGTTGTTTTTTATTGGAACTGCTTCAGCTGCTCCTATTGAAGTAAATTATGATGATGGTATTTACCATGTTGTTTTGAGCGGGGAGAAAATTAAGAAGAAAATTCAGTTTGTTTCTTCTTCAAATTTGATTACTAATAGAGAAGCTCATAATAACGCTAATTCTCAATTAACGATTAATACCGGATTCTTTGATCCGAAGAATCAAAAAACAATTTCTTATATTGTTAACGATTCACAAACCGTTGAAGACCCGTTGTTTAATGAAAATATTAATTATAACCCGGCTTTGCACCAAAATCTAACGAAGATTCTTAATCGCACAGAATTTAGGATTTTAGATTGTGATAGTAAACTGAAATATGAAATCGCGCAGCACAATGCTAAAGTAGATTTTATGTGCTCTGTTGTAACATCTGCGCAGGCAGGTCCTCAATTGCTGCCTAATTTGAGACTGGAGGAAGAATTTTTTATTTTAAAAGATAAAGAAGGAAATATAATACGAGAATCTGCAAGTGTATTGCATAAAACTCCAAGAACTTTAATAGGAATAAAATCTCTTCCGAAAGGTGAGCAGGAAGTTCATATTTTTGTTGTAACTAATGAACATCCGATGACAATATATGAAGCACGTGATTTATGCGCAAGCCACGGTTTAGATAGTGCAATGGCTTTTGATGGTGGAAGCTCGACTTCTTTGGATTACAAAAAAATCCATGTTGTTTCAACTCAAGAGTCTGGCGATACAGGACGAGCACTAAAATCATTAATGATTATAAAAAAATAGTATTTTATAATAATTGTAATGCCAGTGCAGGAGTTTGGTTAGCAGTTGCTAATAGACTTGCGCTT
>CAMTNN010000113.1 GCA_947073895.1 uncultured cyanobacterium | reverse complement strand
TGAAAGACAGAAAATCAGAGGAAGCGCTGCACTATCTTGAGCAATTTATTACAGACAGAGGGCAGACAGGGCATATAATACAAACCGGTTCCGTTTTTGCGGATGCACTTTTGAATCCGAAATATAGTCAGGCGAAAGGGCTGGGAATTGATATTACGATTCAAATGGCGGCGCCGGCGGAGGATAAGATTGCACCTGTTGATTTATGCTGTCTTTTGGCAAATGCACTGGATAATGCGATAGAAGCGGAAGAAAAACTGGAGGGAATGCGTGAAATCAATTTATGTATCCGTGAAGAAAAAATGATTTATATAAAGAATTAAAAAATGATTTTAAAGATGAGATTCTTGAAAAAGCCGGATTAATTCTAAAATCGAATCAAGGTGGCTGGATTGACAGATTCAGAAATAGAATTATTATACCGATTCAGAACGAAAACGGAGATTATGTTGCCTTCGGAGCACGCGCAGTTGATGAAGGACAAAACCCTAAATATCTCAATTCTTCCGACTCCATGATTTATAACAAAAGTAAGATACTTTTTGGTTTAAACTCTGCTCAGGAGGCAATCAAAACAGAAGATGCCGTTATTATCATGGAAGGCTATTTTGATGTAATATCAGCTCAAGCTCACGGTGTTGAAAATGCAGTAGCGTCTTGCGGAACTGCTATGACTGCAGACCATGTCAAACTACTTTCCCGATATACAAAATCAAGAAGAATTTTCTTATCATTTGATACGGATTCAGCCGGAATCAACGCAACAAAGCGCGGAAGCGATGTTATCAAAACAACACTTGCGACATTAGGTGATGTCAAACAATTTGATGAAAGCCACATCTCTGCAACTGCAGACAACAAGTACGCATGCGAAATTCGTGTGGTTTCACCTCCGCAAGGAAAAGATCCTGATGAATTTATCCGTTCTATGGGCGGTGATGCGTTTAAGATGTTTATAAAAGAAGCTCCGCTTCTTATTGATTTTCTTTTGAACAACTCCTTAAAAGAAAAATCAAATGCTAAAACTCCTCAGCAAAAAGCTGAATTAAGCACCAAAATCATGGATATTTTGAAGGATGTTAATAACAAAATTATACAATCCGAGTATGTAAAAATGGTTGCAACTATTTTAGACATTGATGAAAGCTCAATGTTAAAAGAATTAAACAGACTCGGAAACATTGATAATTACAGTGTTAAAGCTCCTATCAAAAAAAATGTTGTAACAAATTCTTCACAATTTGAAATTAGAGCGCAAAAAAATTTATTGAGCGTTTTTCTATCTGACAGCAGTTCAAATAATTACCAAAAATTGAACGAATTGTTACCTCAAGATATTATCCAAGATGAAACATTAATAATTGTAAAAAATACAATTGACAAATTGGCTTGTACAATAAATAATGTTAGGGAATTGACGAAAAATCTTTTCACCGAATTCATTGAGGATGATAACTTAACAAAAATACTTACCGATTTAGTCGAGATGTCAGAAGCATTTAACGGTTTAGAACCGGACGATCTTGAAAGGGCGGTAAGAGAAAATATAACAAGACTTTTAAGATGTTACTCTGAACGAGAAGTCGAAACAATAAAAAAACAATACAGAGAAGTTAACGACGACGACTTAGAAGCCTTAAAAATACAAATGCAGCTTAGAGATAAGATAAAGTTAAGGACTGGAGATAAATAATGACCCAAAAAAGAAACTCAAGATCATCAGTAGTAAGTGTTATGGAAGACGAAAACATTGATTTGCTGGATTATGATTCAGCGGAAAATGCTGATGATACCGTTGATTATATCGGAACAGATTTAGGTACAGACCACATTGAAGATATCATTGATACAGAAAAATTAGGCGGAATTAAAAGCGACGATTTTTATATGATAGATGATTCTTCTGATTCTGAAAGCAGCATTGATACTGAAATGCCAAAAGGTGTTGCAGTAGAAGATCCTGTTAGATTATATCTTAGAGAAATCGGACGTATCAAACTTCTTTCTACAAGTGAAGAAATAGAACTTGCCAGAAAAATTATTCAAGGCGGTACTCCGGGCGCTATTGCAAAACGTAAGCTTGTTCAAGCTAACTTAAGACTTGTAGTTAGTATTGCTAAGAAATACGTTGGCAGAGGCATGTTATTCCTTGACCTTATTCAGGAAGGTAACTTAGGTTTAATCCGTGCGGCTGAAAAATTCGACCACGAAAGAGGATTCAAATTCTCAACTTATGCAACATGGTGGATTAGACAGGCTATTACAAGAGCTATTGCAGACCAAGCTAGAACAATCCGTATCCCTGTTCACATGGTTGAAACAATTAATAAACTTAAAAAAGTTACAAGAAGACTTGCTCAGGAACTTTCACGCAAACCGACCGAAGAAGAACTTGCAGTTGAAATGGGCGTTTCAATTTCTAAATTGAGAGAAATTGTTAAGATTGCGCAAGAACCACTTTCACTTGAAACTCCAATCGGTAAAGAAGAAGATTCAAGATTAGGTGATTTTATTGAAGATAAAGAAGCAGACGCTCCAATTAAAACAGTTGCGTCAGAACTTTTGAGAGAAGACCTTGCAGAAGTTCTTTGCACACTTTCACCTCGTGAAAGAGATGTATTGAGACTACGTTTCGGTATGGACGACGGACGCCAAAGAACATTGGAAGAAGTTGGACAGTTGTTCGGTGTAACCCGTGAACGTATCAGACAGATTGAAGCTAAGGCTTTAAGAAAACTAAGACATCCAAACAGAAGCAAACGTCTTCGTGAGTATGTTGAAAATTAGATATAAATAAAAAGGCGAATTCTAAAGAATTCGCCTTTTTATTATTTTGAATATTCTGATTTTTCATATTCATAAAGTAGTTCAGAGACCGTCATCTCCATTCCGTTAGCAATTTTTCCTAATACGGCAAGCTTTACATCTTGTTTCAAAGTCTCAATACGAGATAAAATTGCAGGTTCAATACCATTATTTATAGCAAATCTATTCAACGCCATTTTAGGTTTGATTGATTCTCTCTTATTTCTTAAAAATTTGCCAAAATTCTTGTACTGCATGTAATTAATTTTGTCAAAATTTAAAAAAGAAGTCATTGAGAAAGCTCAATAGCTTATTGCAAAAATGCCCTTTACAATTACCAATGTTTATAGTTTAATACAGTTACTGAGACAACGTCTCTAGTCCAATTAGAAAGTGATTACATTAAAGCCAATTGAATAGCACAAATATAAAACTGGCAAAATTTGCGGGATTCTGTTACGGAGTAAAACGCGCCGTTGATACAGCGAAGAAATTAAAATCAGAAAACCCTGAAAAGAATATATATATTTTGGGCGAACTCATCCACAATATGGATGTTATTCGTGAGCTTGACGAATTAGGGATAAAGACGATTTATGACATACCTAAAAAAGGCGATGGTATTTGTGTTGTAAGAAGCCACGGAGAAGCTCCTGAAGTTTTTGAAAAATTAAGAAATGTTGGCTTCGAGGTTGTTGATTTAACCTGCCCTGACGTTAAAAAGGTTCAACAACGCGCAATTGAACTCGCACAAAACGACTATTTTGTTGTGATTGTGGGGAAACCGAATCATCCTGAAGTAATGGCAATAAGAGCTAATGCAGATTTATATTCAGACAAAGTTGTTGTAGCAACTACAATTGAAGAATTACAACCATTCGAAGCTCAGATTAAATCACACAAGAAAGTTGGTGTTGTAGTTCAAACAACTCAAATGGTTTCATCTTTGAATCTGATAGTTAATCACTTAAACACAATTGCAAAAGAAGTTTTGATTTACAATACAATCTGTCAATCTACTGCTATGAGGCAAAAAGAAGCTCGCGAGCTTGCAAAAGAAAGCGACTTAATGGTTGTTGTAGGGTCAAGAAAGAGCGCAAACACTACTCATTTAGCAGAGATTTTAAAAGATTGCACAAAAACAATTCATATCGAAAATGATGAAGAATTGGATAAAGAATTATTAAAAGGAGTTAAAAATATCGGAATTACAGCCGGTGCTTCAACTCCACAAAATGTGATAGATAAAGTAAAGGAGAAAATACAAAAATGACACAAGTATTAGACGAATTTGAACAACTTCTTGAAGAAAGTTTCGCTAAAACAAACAGCGTTGCTGATATCGTAGAAGGTACTGTAATCAAAAAAGAATCAGAAGGCTATTTAGTAAGCGTTAAAGGCGCTAAAATGGAAGCTTTCTTATCAAACAAAGAACTTTCAAGCGACATCGAAGAACTTGAAATCGGTGACGTTAGAGAATTCTACGTATTAAAAGAAGAAAACAACGACGATGCTATGCTTCTTTCTCTTAAGAGAATCGCATTTGCTCAAGCTTGGGCACAACTTAATGATGCTAAAATCCAAGGCGATACAATTCTTGCTAAAGTTGTTTCAACAGTTAAAGGCGGTGTTCTTGTTGATATCGCTGACTTGAAAGGTTTCATCCCATCTTCTCAACTTAGAACAGGAACTCCTTTCGAAGGTCTTGTTGATACAAAAATCGAAGTTAAAGTTCTTGAAGCTGATCCTAAGAAAAACAAACTTATCCTTTCTCAAAGACAAGCTGTTGCAGAACAAAGAGATCAAGTTGTTGATAACGTTCTTTCTTCTCTTGAAGAAGATCAAGTTGTTTCAGGTAACGTAGTAAGAATCACTGATTTCGGTGCTTTCGTTGACATCAACGGTATCGACGGTCTTCTTCCTATCTCTGAAATTTCTTGGCAGAGAATTAAACACCCATCAGATGTTTTAACTCTTGGTGATACTATCGAAGTTAAAATCATCAAAATCGATACAGAACTTAAGAGAATTTCACTTTCACTTAAGAGAATGGGCGAAAACCCTTGGCAACAAATCGAAGGACAATTTGAAGAAGGTCAAATCGTAAAAGGAACTGTTAACAAAGTAACTACATTTGGTGCTTTCATTAACATTTTCCCAGGCGTTGAAGCACTTCTTCCTGTTTCAGAAATGTCAGATGAAAACGTTAATCCGTTCAACTTGTTCAAAGTTGGTTCTGAAGTGGATGTATTAATCAAGAAATTCACTCCAAAAGAACACAGAATCGCATTGTCTGTAAAAGATATCAATGCGTAGGTTTTGATAATAAAAAGCGGTTGGTTCAATGAACCAACCGCTTTTTTTATTGTTCTTTCTTAGCCTTCAATAACTTCTACACCATCATCAGATACAAACTGTATTCCGAATTTTGCACGGAAGATGTATCTCTCTGCTGCCGCCGGGAGGGCATGGAGACCTTTCCTCTGCGGAACGCCGTACCCAAGAGATTTTCAGAGGAGTTTACCGTCTCTCCCGGAGAGTTTTTGCGGGAGCTGGATTACCTCCA
>CAMTNN010000112.1 GCA_947073895.1 uncultured cyanobacterium | reverse complement strand
TTCATTAGATAATTTTATTTTATCAAAATTGAATGAACTTAATAAGTTTTGAAATTGATTATATGCTTTTCCAAAGTAATCATTTAATCCTTGCAATAAACTAGAAGATTCCGCAAATAAAGTTATTAGTAACCAAAAAATAACTCCCAGCAAAATTATTAAAACTATCGAAAATATTATTATTGAACTTGTTCTTCTTGTTAATTTCGTTTTGCTCATTATAAATCTTATTGCTGGTTCTATCATTAAGGAAATTATAAATGCAACTAAAAATGGCATATAGAATATAGATAATTTTAATCCTATGTATAATCCTAGCAACAAAAATATTACATATAAAATTCTTTTTCCTACTCTTGTCCAATATGAAACATCAAAAATCATTTGCTACCTCCTAGTATTATTAGTATATGCAAAGAAGTGGAATAATATCCACTTCTTATTTTTGTATTACTTTTTCAAAAGTCTTATAATATTTACCATACTTTGTAAATTATTCAGCATTTTTATGCGAATTACAATTACATATATTTTCTATTGTTGTACAAACTTCGGCATTTCCTAGTTGAGTTCCATGATTTGCTAAGTCACCTATTGTTAAAATTCCTATTAGTTTGTTATTCTTATCACATACAGGCAATCTTCTAATTTGATTTTGTCCCATTTTTGACTCTGCATTTGACATTTCGTCATCTTCTTTGCAAGTACATACATTGCAAGTCATAATATCACTAATTGGTGTTGTATTTGCATCCTTATTACAGCATACTGAACGTAGTAAAACATCTCTGTCTGTAACTATTCCACAAATGCAATCGTTTGTATCACATACTGGTATGCAACCAATGTGATGTTCTGACATTAATTTTGCAACTTCACTTATTTTTGTTTCTGGCTTTACTGCGCAGACATCTCCACACATACAATCTTTAACTTTCATTTTTTAATTTACCACCTTTCAAAGTTTTATAATTTTATTGTTTGTAAATTGAAAAATAATATTCGAAAAAAATTACGTAGAAAAAGAAAAAAATGGAAAAAAACAATGAAACTTTGAGCGTCCTTAGACACTCATGCTCACACATCATGGCACAAGCAGTGCAAAAGCTGTTCCCACAAGCAAAGTTAGCTATCGGGCCGGCTACAGCAGACGGTTTTTACTACGATTTTGATTTAACTGACGGTCATGCGTTTACACAAGAAGACTTAGTAAAAATCGAAGAAGAAATGAAAAACATCATCAAACAAAACCTTACATTCGAAAAATATCAGGTTGAAGATGTTGACGCGAAAATCGCCGAATTCAAAGCAGAAGGCGAAATCTACAAAGCTGAGTTATTGGAAGAACACAAAAACGATAACCCAACTTTATACCTAACAAAAGACAAAGACGGAAATGTATTATTCAACGACCTTTGTGCAGGGCCTCACATTCCTAACACATCATATATTAAAGGTAACGCAATCAAACTTCTTAAAGTTGCAGGTGCTTACTGGCGCGGTAACGAAAAAAACAAAATGCTTCAAAGAATCTATGCTACAGCATACTGGAATAAAGAAGATTTACAAAGCTATTTAACATTCATTGAAGAAGCTGAAAAACGCGACCACAGAAAACTTGGCACACAGCTTGATTTATTCTCTACAAGAGAAGAAATCGGCGGAGGTCTTGTTTTATGGCATCCAAATCTTTATACAGTTCGTGAGGAAATCGAAAACTACTGGAGATCTGAGCACAGAAAACGCGGTTACGTAATCGTTCAAACTCCTCAAATCGCTAAATCAAAACTTTGGGAAATTTCAGGTCACATGGATCACTACAAAGAAAACATGTTCTTTGTTCAAAAAGACGAAGATTCAGATGAACAATTTGTAGTAAAACCAATGAACTGTCCGTTCCACATCTTGATTTATCAAGCAAACAGATATTCATACCGTTCACTACCATTAAGAATGGCCGAATTGGGAACTGTTTACAGAAAAGAAAAATCAGGAGCACTTTCAGGTCTGACCCGCGTACAAGGTTTCACTCAAGATGATGCTCACATTTTCTGTACTCCTGAACAATTAGTTGATGAAATTAACGAAATCATTGATTTTGTAGCTGATACAATGGCAATCTTCAAGATGGATTTCGAAGTTGAACTTTCTACCCGTCCTGAAAGCTACGTAGGAGAACTTGAAAACTGGGAAAGAGCTGAAGCAGGCTTAAAAGAAGCTATGGACAGACGCGGAATGAAATACGACATCAACGAAGGTGATGGCGCATTCTATGGTCCAAAAATCGACTTCAAAGTTAAAGACGCTTTAGGAAGAACATGGCAATGTGCTACAATCCAGTTAGACTTTAACCTTCCTGCAAGATTCGATATCAAATACCAGGACAAAGACGGTTCAATGAAAACACCGATTATGCTTCACAGAGTTATATTCGGCTCAATGGAGCGTTTCCACGGTATCTTAATCGAACACTACGCAGGCGCATTCCCAACATGGCTTGCTCCAACTCAGGTTGCAATCGTTCCTATCAGCAACGAAAAACACATTGATTTTGCAGAAGCTGTATACAAAAAAATGCGTGCAGCTGGCATAAGAGTAAAACTTGATGACCGTTCTGAATCTATGAACTATAAAATCAGAGAAAGTCTTCAAGACAAGAAAATCCCTTATGTATGCGTAATCGGCGACAAGGAAATCGAAGCAAACTCAGTTGCAGTAAGAAAACGTGGTGTTGGTCAAGTCGGCACAGTCAGTGTAGATGAGTTTATCGAAAATATCTTGAAAGAGATTAAAGATAGAGCATAAAATTGATGGCGGGTGATAAAATCACCCGCCATTTTATTAATTACTCAGACTCATAAAAGAGTTTATCAACATTAATTTTTAAAGCCTCTGCTATTTTATATACCAAATAGGAACTTGCTGTAACCTTAGCATTTTCAATCTTAGTTAAATGTTTTGTAGAAACCTCTGCCAACTCAGCAAGTTGCTCTTGAGTTAAGCTGGTTTTTACTCTTTCAACTTTTACATTTAATGCTAATACTTTACGAAAATCCTGCTCCATAAAAAAATTATAATAATTATACGACACATATTTAACCGTCTAAAGGTCCTAAAAAGTTGCTTATAAGCGGTGTCATTTAATGCTTTTTTAAATATTATATTAGTTATAAGGAGAATAAAATGAACAAAGAAGAAAGTTTAGAAAAAATTAATGAAGGATTAGTAAACAATGATTGTTTAATAAAAATATTACTGGGATTTTGTCAAGCTAATATGGAAGATAAAAGTGATAGCTATATAAGTTTATTACACTGTTTAGAAATTTTATTAAAACAAAATCAAGAAATAAGAAATTTAATGGATAACATGTATTCTTAGGGTTGAAAAATTTTTTAAATAAGTTAAAATAAGACTACAGGCATGGGTGGCGCAAACACCCACACCCGTAGTCCCAACTAAAGGACTTTGATGCTAAGAACTATTGCTAATATTAGTAATAGTTCTTTTTCGCTGATAATTACTACCATTCGCGCCTTCTTTCTTTGTAAAAATCAGCTTAAATAATATTTATCAATATTTTAACAAAAAAGGGGCGGCTCGAAGAGCCGCCCCTTTTGAAATACTTATTAAACTTCCTTGAAAACAAGTGTTGCGTTGTGACCACCAAATCCGAAAGAATTTGACAATGCAGCGCGAACTTTTTTGTCTCTTGCTTTATGTGGAACATAATCAAGGTTAGCAACATGTTCGTCCTGATTATCAAGGTTGATTGTAGGAGGAACTTTGCCTTCTGTAATCGCTTTAACACAAACAATACCTTCAACAGCACCTGTTGCACCAAGCATATGACCGTGCATTGATTTTGTTGAGCTTACAAGAAGGTTAGCGTTTTGTTCTTTATCACCAAAAATTTTAGCAATTGCTTGTGATTCAGCAACGTCACCTAAACCTGTACTTGTTCCGTGTGGATTGATGTAATCAATATCTTCCGGTTTAAGCCCTGCATCAGCAAGAGCTAATTCCATAGACTTGATAGCACCTTTACCTTCCGGATCCGGAGCAACCATATCGTGAGCATCAGCTGTTTGACCGTAACCAACGATTTCAGCATAAATCTTAGCACCGCGTTTTTTAGCATGTTCATATTCTTCAAGAACAACAACACCTGCGCCTTCACCCATTACAAAACCATCTCTGTCAACGTCATAAGGTCTTGAAGCTTTTTCAGGAGCATCATTTCTCTTAGAAAGAGTTCTTGCGGCAGTAAATGCACCAATACCCAAAGTTGTGATTGTAGCTTCGCAACCGCCTGCTACCATTACATCAGCATCACCGTATTGGATTGTTCTGAAAGCGTCGCCAATTGAGTGAGAACCTGTTGCACAAGCAGAAACAACAGCCTTGTTAACACCTTTGTAACCGTGTTTCATAGATACACGACCAGAAGGCATATCAACAATAAGCATTGGAACTGTAAATGGAGAAGCCTTAGTAGGGCCTTTTTCCATCATAGCTTTGTGGCTCTTTTCAAATGTTTTGAAACCGCCTGCTGCAGAACTTACCATAACACCAATTCTATATGGGTCGATATCTGCTTCATCAATTCCTGAATCTGCAATAGCTTCATCAGCTGCAACCATAGCAAACTGAGTAAATCTGTCCATTCTTTTTGCATCTTTTGAATCCATGTAATCTTCAGGATTAAAATCTTTGTCTTTAATTTCAGCAGCGATTTTTACAGTATGTCCTTCTGTATCAATAGCTTCGATGTTTGAAACACCGCTTTTACCGTTAAGCAAGGAGTCCCAAAATTTATCAACACCGATACCAACCGGAGTAATCGCTCCCATACCTGTTATAACAACTCTTCTTTTTGTCATTTTCATATTCCCTTAATAAACTAATCAATCTAGTGTACTATTACAACTAATAAATAAGAGGGTGAAAAAATATAGTATTTCCACCCTCTTATATAAATTCAGTCAAACTTATTATGAGTGTGCTTCGATGTAGTTAACTGCATCTTGAACTGTTTGGATTTTTTCAGCTTCTTCATCAGGAATTTCGCAACCGAATTCTTCTTCGAAAGCCATAACTAATTCAACTGTATCCAAAGAGTCAGCACCCAAATCGCCAGTGAAACTAGCTTGAGGAGTAACGATTGCTTCGTCTACGCTCAATTGATCAACTACAACTTTTTTAACTTTTTCTAATGTACTCATCTTTTCTTTCCTCTTCAATTAAAATAATTAAACTGTGTTACTACACTCAGATATTATACCTGATAAAAAATTTTTGGGCAAGATTTACACAATTGTGTAAAAATTTGTTAAAAAAGTTAACAAAAAGCCCCCGTTTTCACGAGGGCTTTTTTAATTAACGTCTATTGCGTTGAAGCTTCGCCAACAGTTTTAAAATCTCGATATACAACCAGATAATTGTCACCATCAACCCACACTT
>CAMTNN010000111.1 GCA_947073895.1 uncultured cyanobacterium | reverse complement strand
TTGTAACACCACGTACAGTTGGTCTGATGCCCATGTAACGTTTTCTACCAGCTTTACCGATTTTTAGGTTTTTGAATTCTGCATTACCTAAAGTACCGATTGTAGCCATGCATTCTTTTCTTACCATTCTCATTTCGCCTGATGGTAATTTAATTGTTACATAGTTACCTTCTTTAGCCATTACTTGAGCTGCATTACCTGCAGATCTAACCATAACGCCGCCACGACCAGGTGTAAGTTCGATGTTGTGAACAATTGTACCTAACGGGATTAATTCAAGCGGAAGTGCGTTACCTGTTTGAACAGGAGCTTCAGGACCGCTTACGATTACGTCGCCTACATTTAAAGCTTCCGGTGTCAAGATATATCTTTTTTCACCATCAGCGTAGAATACCAAAGAAATTCTCACGTTTCTGTTTGGATCGTACTCAATAGTTTTAACTGTTGCCGGTACGCCAAATTTTTCACGTTTGAAATCGATGATACGGTATGCTCTTTTTACACCGCCGCCTTTGTGACGACATGTAATTCTACCTGTATTGTTTCTACCAGAAGTCTTTTTCAATTTAGACAATAATGATTTTTCAGGAGTTGAAGTTGTAACTTCAGAGAAATCACTTCTTGTCATACCTCTTTGACCCGGTGAAGTTGGATTTATTGTACGAATTGCCATTTTGTTTTCTCCTTTGTTTTGGCTTTTTTACCTTTGCGCATTTATCGGCTGCGCCCCATTACTTTTGTTGGTTGCCTGTTTTACACAGGTCTTGGATTATTGCTCCACTCGGACAAGTCGCTCATTTCACTTCGTTGCCATTCGCTTTGTCCTCGCTACTTCGTGCTGGGTTCGTGCTACGCACTCACACGGCGCACTACGCAAAATCCGCTATACTCCAACAATCTCTTCAATCGGATCACCTTCGATGGTTACGATTGCTTTTTTGCTTGAATCAGTTCTGCCTTGTTTCAAGCCCATTCTTTTTGCGTGAGATGGCATGTAAACTGTTCTTACTTTTTTAACTTTTCTTCCAGGAAAAGCTAATTCTACTGCTTGTGCAATTTCAACTTTAGTTGCATCTTTTTGCACTTCGAATGTATATTGTCCTAATGATGTTGCCATCATAGATTTTTCTGTGATTAACGGTTTTTTGATGATTCCGTATAATTTTTCGATGTTTGTATTCTTACTCATTATTGCAACCTTTCAGTAATTACGTTGACTGCAGATTCTGTGATTACAACGAAATCAGCTTCCAACAAATCTTTCACATTCAAGTTTGACGGTAAAATCATTTTTACGCTAGGGATGTTTCTAGCAGCTAATTCTAAGTTTGCGTTTTCAGCAGCTTTAGTATCAGCGATGATTAAAACCTTACCTGAAACGTTTAACGCTTTAAGAGCGCTAACCATCAATTTTGTTTTAGGTTGAGCAATTTGTGAGAAATCTTTTACTACAACCAATTGTTCTTGTCTTGCAGACAATGCAGATTTAAGAGCTAATTTTCTAGCTTGTTGTGGCATAGAAATTTCGTAGCTTCTTGGTTTTGGTCCGAATACAACACCACCGCCAGCGAAGAGAGGTGATCTTAAAGAACCAGCACGAGCGCGGCCAGTACCTTTTTGTTTCCAAGGTTTTCTTCCACCGCCTGCAACTTCTGCTCTTGTTTTAGCGCAAGCAGAACCTTGACGTGCGTTGTTCAATTGTCTTCTTAATGCCAAGTGCATTACGTGCAAGTTTGGCTCAACAGCGAATACTTCTTTAGCTAAAGAGATTTCGCCTAATTTTTCTCCGTTTATACTTAAAATTTCTTTTGACATTTTAATTTTTTCCTTTTGCTTTCCGCTTACCCCTTTCGGTTTCCCGTTTTATATGGCAAGAGCGGCTTGTAATACTGTTTGTTTTGTCTATCGGTAAGTTCTTACCGACCAGCCAAATATGGCTGTCGACTCAGTCGACTAGTTCCATTTAGTTCTTGTAGGAACCAAAGTTACCAATCTGCCTTCGCAGCCAGGTACTGAACCTTTTACTAATACTAAACCGTTAGCTGAATCTACTTTAACTAATTTCAATTTAGTAATAGTAACTCTTTCGTTACCCATGTTACCAGCCATTCTTTTACCTTTGATAACACGGCTAGGAGTTGTACCTGCACCAATTGAACCTGGTTCTCTGTGGTTTTTAGAACCGTGAGCCATTGGTCCTCTTCCAAAGTTCCATCTTTTTACTGTACCTTGGAAACCTTTACCTATTGAAGTACCTGTTACATCAACTTTCTGAACTTCAGCAAGAACTGCTGCTAAGTCGATTTCCTGACCAACTTTATAATCAGCAGGATTTTCAACTCTGAATTCTTGTAAGTGTCTGTAGTTGTTCAAACCATTTTTCTTGAAGTGTCCAATTTCAGCTTTTGTTAAGTGTTTTTCTTTAGCTGCAATTGTACCAACTTGTATAGCATTATAACCGTCAGTTTCAACAGTTTTAACCTGAGTTACAACAGTTGAATCAACTTTAATAACGGTTACAGGAACTGCCAAACCTTCTGAATCAAAGATTTGAGTCATTCCAAGTTTCTTTCCTATTACACCTAGTGTCATATTTTTTCCTTTCTGGCACAATTTGGCACAAAGCAACATTATATTGCAAAAGCCAATTCTATGCCTTTCATCTTGCGAGCGCTACTGCCTTTTCTTTACCTTTAGGAACATTCGTTCCCCACGTCTTACCTAAAACGTTGTAGTTCACATTATATGCATAATGCTTATTAAGTTTTCAAAGTTTGTGGTATTTTCAAAGCAAAATTATAATTTTACTTCAATATCAACACCAGCAGGTAAGTCTAATCTACTCAATTCTTCTGTAGTTTGTTGAGTAGGTTCGTAAATATCGATAATACGCTTATGAGTTCTAATCTCAAAGTGTTCACGTGATTTTTTATCAACGTGTGGTGAACGTAATACACAATAAATACGTCTTTTTGTAGGTAAAGGAATAGGACCGGCAAC
This sequence comes from uncultured cyanobacterium, assembly GCA_947073895.1. Classification (GTDB taxonomy): domain Bacteria; phylum Cyanobacteriota; class Vampirovibrionia; order Gastranaerophilales; family Gastranaerophilaceae; genus CAG-196. The sequence continues at coordinate 2,503 of CAMTNN010000111.1, read as the reverse complement.
TTTAGCGTCTGTTCTTTTTGCAGTTTCTACGATTTTTTCAGCTGATACGTCAACTAATTTGTGTTCGTAAGATCTTAAACAAACTCTAATTCTTTGTCTTGAACCTTGTTTTGTACCTGTCATTTTTAATTCCTTTATATTTGTAATTATCTACTGTTTCAATCAGTCAAAAACGAGACGCAATGCCTCTTTTTTCACCAACCGGCTATTACTTTCGACTATAGCATTTCAATCTTAAATCAAACAAAAAACAGAGTCAACAGGGGATTATAAGTTTATTTCAAAATTTACAAATGTTTACAATAACTCATTTTCTATCAAAATATCATGTCCGATATCTTGCATTAATTCCAAATACGAATAGAAGAGTCTGGACATTGCCATTAGATAATTGGCAATAATATCCTGATGCGCATTTTCGTTAATTACCAAATCTGAATAAGTGTTCTTACCTGAAATATAATTATCCGTAGAAAGTTTAACTATTCTTTTTGAATCTTCCAAAATCTGTTTTGAATATTCCATATTTTCAGCAGAATATTTAAAAATATTATAATCAGTCTTTAATGCATATTTTAGCTGATACTCATAAGCACGCTTATTTGCCTTACTTTTCTGTAAAAATATTGCAGCTTTTTGTATATCAGGAGTGTAGTTATATAAAACAGGAACATCCATTCCAAAGCCAACAAATGCTCCGCCGTAATTATTAGGTGCATTTGAATGAACCTGCCAAGCATAACCTCCTGCGAGGCTTACGTCAGGAACACGACTTCTTTTTACAAGCTTTAATTCTTCTTCTGATTTTTTAACATTATAATCAGATATTTTAATCATATAACTGAATCTTAAAGCAACTCTTTCAATAAAATCATAATCAGGAAGTTTTATATTCAAGAACGGCCAATCTGCAAGAAGAGAAGCTTCCTCTGTGTCATACATAATACTATCATCACCGGTATTAAGCAGTTTATTCAACTCAAATTGTTTCGACAAAAGTTCAGACTTAGCACGATTTACTTCTATTTTTTGAGTTGCATATTGAATATCCGCTTTCAAATTATCAATTTCATATGAAGGTGAGTTTTGAGGCCTATCTGTAGTAATCTGCACAAGTTGTTCAAATAACTTTAATCGGTCTTGCTGAACTTTATATACAGATTTTGCATATAAAACATCGAAATAAGCTTTCATAATTTGAAGCTTATAATTATGTTCAAACTGCATTAATTCCGTTTCTTTAATATTGTACTGTTCAATTGCTACTTTTTTTCTAGCCCCGCGTTTCATAACTTCTAACGGAAAAACCAGACCGGCTTGAGAAGAATTCCCGAGAGCAACATTTCCCATGATAATATTAGACTGTAGCTCAGGATTTTGAAGCCTGTTAGCGATTTTAATATCCTTCGCTGCAGATTCAAGCTCCATTCTTTTTATTTTAATATCATGATTTTGTTCGATCCCAATTTGAAGCATAGCATCCAGGTCAACATTAACAACTTTTGCAGACACTGCATTAATACTAAGTGCAATCAGGGTTAGTGCAATTAATCTTTTCATACATGAAAGATTCTAGCACAAAAAAAATCAATATGATTCAAATAAGAATTGTATAAAAGAACAATTGCAGTTTTTCAGCATTGAACATATCACGAGCCATTGTCATGCAGCGGGTTATCAGATTGAAAATAAATTTATTTATTTAGACAATTGACAAGGTTAAATTATTAATTGAGAAGAAATTTTTGAAATTTTTCCTTGCTCAAATATTCAAATTCGATTTCTTCATAAAATTCAGAAATAAATTTATCATTTTTTTCAAGTTCATTTAATATTTCTGAAAATGTGGGTCGATCTTCTGGATTTTGTGACCAACAGCGTTCAATGAGTTGACGATATGTTTTATTGATTGGTTGTTCAAATTCAGGACGATGTCTTTTATCACATATTTCTTCTTTGATTTCAATAGCATTCGAATATTTGTCGAATGGTTTCTTTTCTGTGAGGATTTCATATATCAAAAGTCCATAACTATATACATCACTTTTTTCACTATATTCTTTCCTCAAATATACTTCTGGTGCAAGATATGCTGCTGTACCTTTAATTTCATTCATTATAATTTTCTTATCTTTATTATTTAACATGATTGCTAATTCAGTGCCTCTTATATGTGGTGTCATCTTATAGTCAGTAAAAATATTAAATGGCTTTAAATCACGATGAATGGTATTATGTTTATGCATATAATCGAGAGCATCAATAAGTTGTTGGAAGTATGAGCGGGCTGCTGCTTCTGGAAGAGGTCCATCTTGTGCAAGCTTGTTGAACAACTCACCTCCTTCTGCCAAATCAAGAACTAAAAAATAGTTCTTTGGTGAATGCAAAACAGCATGAAGTTTTATCAGATTAGGGTGATTCATGATTTTCATGACTTTGATTTCTCGTTCTAATTGTTTGTCCATATTATTTTCCTTCACAAGATTCATATCAATGATTTTAA
>CAMTNN010000110.1 GCA_947073895.1 uncultured cyanobacterium | reverse complement strand
CAATTGTTGGGGTTGTTACACGCTCAAAAGGTGTAAGCATACACCGACTTGATTGTCGCACTCTTGAAGATGTTCCACCGGAAAGACTCCTTGAAATCCACTGGTCAGGAAATAACGTAAACAAAACTTATCATACAACTATAAGAATAGAAACAGCCGAAAAACTAGGACTTTTAAAAGATATTATCGGCGTAGTTTCAGATAACAATACAAGTATTACATCAGCTAACGTCAAGACAAAAGGCAAAGTCGGTATAATAGAACTCGGTATTGAACTGGATAATATTTATACTCTTAGAAGAGTTTTGACAGCACTGCAAGCTATGCCGGATGTATTTAGCGTAAAAAGAATTCAAACATCTCATAATTCTTTATCGCAAAACTTTACCAAAAAGCCAAATAAAAATCCTAAGCGAAAAAAAACATCTAACTAGCCTTGTTTAGATATACTTTCATATCCCTTCATTAAGGCTTCTATTGTGTCATAATCGCATTTAGACGAAATTTTTTCGCAAGTTTCAATTACAGTCATTAACCCCTGCAATCCAAATTTATTCAGAATTTTTTCAAAAATGTCTAAATAAACTACTATTTCGGTTGAATTAGCTTTATTAGGAACCTTATCGAAAGCATGCATTATTTTAGACATGCCCCCTTCACCATATTTATCGGCAAGATACTCCGCTCTAATCATTAATTCTGCTAATTTATTCAAATCATAGTTTGCAATAGCTTTTTTCTCTTTTTTATTAAGAGTTTCGGCATTTTCAACCTTTAACGGTTCAAATTTATTATCAAACGGTGAAGCAATTGTTTGTCCATAAGCTTCTTGTGAATACTTAGTCATTGCCATCTGCAATACATCACTAATTTTTCTCTCATCCTCAGAAGCATGCTCATCTAAAGGCTTTAGAGCTGTTAAATAGCGCGCAACTATTTCATATTTAGAATCAATTGATTTTCCATTTCTAATTTTATAAAGCAGATTTTCAATTTTCTTAACTGCTGCCATGTTTTTTGTCATTATTTGTAATTCAGAAGTCTGGTCATCCTTAGTTCTTAAAGTAGAATGCAATCCTGAATAACCGGAACGACTGTCTACATCAAACCAAATTTTAGATATAGGATTCTGAATTCTATTAATCTCATCTCTTAATCTTTGCAAATCACCTGGTTTTAAAGAGTCGTATGTTTCAACAATATTATTCTTTTTGTACTTAGGTGCCCGTCTGTGATACTCAACCTGATTAACTTCAATATCACGCGCTTGAAGCATTGTCTTAAAACGCTTACAAACTTCAGCAAAAGCTTTTGGAGTATTCAAAACAAAACAGAATCCTGAAATATCATCCATATGCTCCATAATAGGCTTCATTGAATCCCAGCCATTAGTGGTTGCTTTTTCGCGTATAGACCTTATGCCTTTTAATCTATCAAAAAAAGTAATTAAACCTTGCTCTGCCAAATCTCCAAAATATTGGTTTAAAAGCTGTTTTTTCCTTTCATGCGGAGCCGCTTTAATTGCCTGAATTCTCATAGCTAAATCCGCCGAAATAATGTATGCTCCTTTTTCCATGCTTTTCTTAGAAGGAAGTTTATCACCTTTAAAGGATACTGTATCCTTTAACAATGGCGAAGCCATTGTTAAGCCAAAACGCGGTCGAGAATCATACCGCTCTGTTTGAACATTATTTTTTTCTATTTTAAATGGATTTAATGCTAAAATATTCATAACATTTACTCAAATCCCGTAAATAATAAATTTTGCGCTAATGTTAAGAAATCGTTACTTTATTTTCAAAACCAGTCATCTCACAAATTTGAAAAGCCCATTCCTTAACCATTTCATCCTCGTCTGTTGTATACGGAATCGGTTTACCAATCTTAATTGTCATATTCTTTTCACCGATTTTTTTAGCATATCCGTCAAAACCACAAACTGCAACAGGTACAACATCAGCTTTGAATTTCTTTGAAAACAATACAAACCCTTTAGTAACATTTTCAATCACCGGCTCTTTTACAATTCTACCCTGTGGGAAAATACCAAGTGACCATGGTGTGTTAAAAACAGCTTTAACAGTCTTAAAAGTAGCCAGCTCCGGTTTTTCTCTGTTTACAGCAAAAGCTCCGAGTGTATGAACCAAAAATCTAAGTAGCTTATTCTCATCAGTAAACAACTCTTGTTTTGCCATAAAAGCAATATACTTATTCACAGCAAGAGTAATCAAAGGTGGGTCAAGATAAGAAACATGATTACCTGCATAGATTACATTAGTATTTTTAGGAACATTTTCTCTACCTTCAACCTTCAAATTGTACATTAGTTTAGACACAGGTACTACCACAAACCAGACAAAAAGTTTGTAATACAGTTTTCTTAATAATCCATAATCTTTTTCACATCTTTTGTTATAATTTTTAGCCATCTTTCTTTTCTAAAATTTTATAAAATTAACTAAATACTAAACATGCTCATACTTAAAACCTGTTAATTCTTGTATAGATTGAGTCCAAGAATCAACCATCTCATCAACATTATCGGTATATGGAATAAGCTTACCGATTTTGACAATAATTTTTCCACTGAACGGAAGTCTTTTTGCATCCTGAGTACCAACAATCCCAACAGGCAAAATACCGCATTTAGTACTCTTAGCAAGAGAAGCAAAACCTTTTGTTATGTTGCTTATTGTTCCCGGTTCCTGACGGGTGCCCTGAGGAAATATACCTAAAACCCAATTAGTTTTTTTAACAGTCAAAACCGTTTTAATAGTAGAAACCCCTAGATGTTCTCTATCAACAGCAAATGCACCAAGCCAATTGAGCCACCAACGCATAAACGGATTAACAAACAACTCTTTTTTTGCCATAAAAGCAACCGGTCTGTTCATAACAGCACACATAAGCGGCGGATCAAGCGTTGAAAGATGATTTGGCACAACTATAAACTCGTTTGTATCAGGAATATTTTCCTTTCCGTAAACTTCAAGCCTGTAAACAAGCTTAAAACGAATCATATACATTATATGCGTAACAATAAACTGGAAAAGACCTCTCCATTTATTAAAAAATTTTTGCTCTCTTGAAGATGCATTCTTTGAAGCTTTTTTCACTTCACGTGTCATAGTCACTACCCCTTGTTATATAAGAAAAGGATGTAAACAAAAGTGGTTACATCCTTTTAAAATGGTTGCGGGAGCTGGATTTGAACCAACGACCTTCGGGTTATGAGGAGTACCCCAACCCTTATAACCAAATACATTTTAACACGAACTGCCACGAATTGGTATATTCTTTTACAATTTTTTACACTGTTTCACTAAGTTGATTAAAACTCGTTAAATTCATGTGCTTGGAAATGTGTAGTATTAATCAAGTATTAAATTAAATTTTTCAACAATATCTTTAAATTGACTATTATATGTTTTAGATAAGATTTTACTATCTTGGTTAAAACTATAGTCAATAACAGTTACATCGTTTATATTATTATATTTATCAGCTGAGTATTCTTGTTCTTTAAGCGTAGCTGTTATAATAACCTGTTTATTCAAGCTTTTATAACAATCAATCATTAAATTTTCTCTTTTTGTTGAAATCTCACCATCTCTAAAACAATCTATAATAATTGGATAGACATGTTTTAAACAATCACTAATAGCCAAGGTTCTACTAAAATAATACTCTTGTTCATCACTCCCAGAATAAGTTAAGTTTTTTGTAGTAAATAAATCAGTAAATACGTGTTGTCCATGCTCATCAACATATTTATAATAATAATTCATTTTATCAATTATTGATTTTTTTAGTATTGCGTATTGTTCTTTAGAATTTTTATCTATTTCAGTATCATTATTTAATGATTGTTTTAATTCTTTTAACTGACGATTAAGTGCAGTTAATTGATTATCATACTCTTGTTCAGATAATACCTCATCTTTAAAAAGAAGAATTGCTTGAAATTCACTAGGAATATCTTTTAAAAGCATTTTTAAATTATCTTGAGATTTATTGATTATATTTGTATATTCATTTATTAAATCATTTTTTAAGTCTATTTGAGATTTTATTGACTGTATTATCTTATTCCTAACCGTAATATTACTTATATCAAAAGCAACATTATTATTGGTGTATATTATTTTATCACTTCCACATTCTTTGCATATTATTCTGCTACCTTGAATTTCTTTATTGAGAACATATAGCTCTGTTAATAAATCTTCCAGTTGTGATTTGCGATTAAATTCCAACTTTCTTTTTCTTTTATATTCTGCGATATCGCTATTTGTTATTTTGATGTCATTTCTAAGTTCTTCAAAATTTATTTCATCTTCAAATTTATTTATCCATTGAGATAAATTATTATTGTTTTTTGTTAAACTAAGCAATTTTTTGGTTGTTGATATTTGTGATTTGATTTGTGAAATTTTTTCTTTTTTGTTTTTTTGTTCAATTGTAATATCTGAAATCATATTTCCATTCATTGAAGCCAATAGGTATTCAAAATCTTTTTTATTATAATATCCTGTATTAATAACATTAGAGGTATTTCTTTTATCTTGACCAACAAAAAAGATTTCATATAACAAACCTAAATCAACAAGCTTAGTGTGTCCATTTTTTATAATCTTAGGTAATTCTAAAATATTTTCATTTATAAAATATTTTAATTCTGTTAATGTATTAAATTCAAAAATACTATTATTTAATTTAACAATTATAGAGTCTCTATGTCTTAAAAATTCTATAATTTTATTATTAACTTCTATTTCCACATAAAAATAATAGTTTTTGTATAAAAATCCCATAGGAAAAACTGGTTCATTCCCTAGAGCATACATTAAACCTTGAATAACAATCGTTTTCCCTTTGTTATTATCGTCACTATATATAATATTTACACCATTCTTTATTCTATCTTCAATATAGGATTCTAATTTATTCCCAATTGCTATACGTTTAATTATCATTATTCTTCCTCACTATTCCAAACATATTTTATTCCATCTAATATCATTCTTTAAATCACAGAAAATACTAATACCCGCTGCCATTCAGTTCAAAGGTTTCTGCTGCCTGTAATTCACCACTTGATTTACACCAAGCACAAGTAAAATGTCTTTCTTCTCCATTATAACAGGTAAGTTTCCCGCAGCGACCACAGCTAACCCATCCCATTCCACCGCAATAAGGACAACCAGGATATTCTGCATCGGTCTCTACCCTTCCCGATATCATGGTATTCCCATATCCTTCACTGTTTCCCGCCTTTTCCGTTAATTGAAATGCCCACGTACAATACCATACCTGATTCATTCGTCTTTCTATTCGTATTCCATATGATCTATGAGACATTCTGCATTTTGCCATTACAACACTTGCCTCTTTTACATCCTCTCTCACCATACACTAACCTCCATTCACACAGCCAAAGAACATTCGGAATCCGCTCCGCTGCTTCCTCATAATCCTATACTGCTATCGCAGCTTGTCAGATGGAGCTTGTCCCCCACCTGACACAAGGAAATCCTCCAACCCACCGCTTTTGCCTTCACGATTAAGATGATTATTTACGTCCATGAACCCAACGGAGCCCCCAATGAAAGGCCTGATCCATCTCTCTGTGATCATTAAAAAACTGTACTATTTTCTCAAT
>CAMTNN010000109.1 GCA_947073895.1 uncultured cyanobacterium | reverse complement strand
ACACACACAAAAGAATTTCTTTTGGTAGAACTTAATTCTTGCTTGAATATTCAAGTTTATTCAACCAATGCTTTTTATCTGTTGTTTCTTTTTCTAGCAAACATACTGTGAACTTATTTATAGACAGCATATTTGTGTACTTTATAAAAAAAACCATGAAAAAAATCACTTTTTCTTGGTCTGGCATATTCTATTGAAGAATCTACTCTTTTATTAGGATTAGAGCTCAAATAATCATAATTATTTGCAAGAAATTCTCCCAACTCATCCGAATCCTTTACCAAATTATACAAATGTGAATTTCTCTTTGGAATTACAATATCAATATCCTTGATTTTATCGTAAATAGCCGGATCATTTGGATTTAAACCAAGATTTTTAATAATATTAGATTGTATTAAGCTTTTTGTTTCTTCATTACGAATATCTGATAATTTATAAAAATCATTATCCCTCAAGCGTTTTTTTGCCGGTTTACCATCATCTTTTAGTTCTGATGCTAAACCATAATATTCTCGCGCAGTTAACGGGGACAGAAATTTGCTTGTCCACTTTTGTGCAGCTTCAATAGGAGTCAAACCTTCATAATCCCTGTATAATTTAGAATTATCATGAAGGTAGTCTTGTACCTTATTTCTCAGTTTATCAAAGACACCATTTTTATTCTCTACTTTGGTAACCGAACCTTTAAGCAAATAATCAGGAACATCTTCCGATAAATAATCTATATAATCCACATAACCTGGGAGTTTTTGTTGTTCCATAAATGTTTTCATATCAAATTTTCCACTTTCAAATTCTTGTGGAATATTTTCTTCCAGATAATTTGGAGTCGAGTTTTCTTTATCAAAAGGAATTTCTGATGGTTTATTTAAGACATTTTCTACCTCCTGCATAATTGGTGAATCTACCTGATTTTGATTTTCTGAAAACACCACGTCATTTATAGAATCCAAGATAGTTTTATTCCCTTGCTTTTTTCGATTCAAAAATTTATCTATACCGTTTGCCATTAATCCACTAACAGCCTGTATTGAATCATCATCCAACAATGGCTGTGCTTCTTGTTGTATATTTTCAACAGGTTGCAGCGGAAGAGTTTGTTGTAAATTCTCTATCGGCTTAAGCTGAGGTTGAGACAACATCTGAGGCTGCTCGGACTCCAGTGCCTGTCGGCGCTGACGTTCTTCTTCCAAAAGCTCTTCTGTTGTCTTTTGACTTGAACGCCAACGGAGTTTTCCGTTGGCGTCGCTGTATTGATGGGTATTTGGTGAGGCGGTTAATTCATCATCTTTTGGAATTCCTATTGTTAAATATTGATACGACAATGGAAGTTCGTTTGCAAATATATCTTTCAATGGCATTCCCAATACGTCATTATGTGACCAGATATCGCGGTTTCCCAATTCGTAATTGTAATAGTTTTTGTATTTCATTTATTTTCCTTTCTTTAAATTACACAATATTAAATCACATTAAACTTATATGTTATTAATTTCCATATTGTATTGACATAAAAATCATAAAAGGGTAAAATTACACTAAAGATTAGAATATTCATTAATAAATATTTAAATCCCTAACAGTTATTATAAAGGAGTTATTATGCTAGACCAACCACCTAATATTCCACAAGCCGTTATTGAATATAGAAACATAGGACAATACTGCAACATTTATTACATCAAGGATTGGAATGAATATGAAGTTTATATGCCTATTTCAAAGAAAAAGTATTTAGGACTAACTGGAGACACTCCATTTTTAATTTATGACGGAAAAAACGTTAAGATGACCCATGGTGACGAGTTTCAATTTTTTGGGTTAAAACAACCTATCTTCCTCTACCGCGAACGACCGCTCCAAAATAATAAGGATTAAATTCTTTGTCATCAATTCTTAGAATTTGAGTTGGTAACTGCCCTGTAAAATCAGCTTTAGCATCAAAACGTCCTGTTATCGAATCCTCCTGACGAATCAGATTTGATTGAGGATCATAAAGACGAAGCTTTCCATTGCTATCCTTATCCAAGATCTCAACATGCCCCTCTTTAATAACACCCTCATCAGTATCTCTAATTGTATAGGTTACAACAGCATAACGTTCACCTTGTTTAATCTTATTATTCAATTTATCATAAAGCTCCTCAGCGTTGTTAGCATTGACGTTTTCACCAACACAAGGTTTTCCGGTACTATCCAACCAAGCATCAAAACCTGCTTTAGCAAGTTCTTCAACCTTACCTGAACCACTTCTTTCAACAGCTTGCACATCATATCCTCTACGCCTTGCTTCATAAGCTACAGCACAGCTTTGACAATTGTTAGCAGCACCTTCGTTGTATTCATCTTGAAAATATGCCGGATTAATATCTTCACTCGCTGCTTCTTCAAATGTCATCGGATTACCCAACATAATATCTAAACTTTGCAACGAATTATTATCTGGTATAGATTGTTCCATCCTCAAAATATTATTAGGGTTGTTCTTAATAATATTACTTATATTTTGTGCTTCATTATTACAATTTAATAAACCAAGTTCTTTTAATTGGTGTTTTTTTTCTTTCATTTGTAAAGGCATTTGTGACATATTATTAACTGTTGAAGTATGTATTTCTTGATTTTCTGGTATACCTTCCCAGTAAGCACTATCATCCTCATTCAACTCATTTTTAAAAGGCTCTACCCATCGTGTATGAGGAGATGCTTTAAGCTCTGTAACTGTAGGAATGCCAATTTGGTTATTTTGAGCAATTATATCATTTTCTTGTTCAAAAAGACTTTTCAATTGCATATTCCATAAATCATCATCTGAATATATTCTGGTTTTTCTATTATAATTATTACGAAAATTTCTAAACTGCATTAACTTATTCCTTTCTTATTCTTTAATAATTTTATTAAATCAATTATGTCTTGTTTTGATTCACTTTTTCCATTTATCTTTGATATAAGCATTGGATTTGCTAAGATTAGTTTAATTATTTGTGGTAATATTGCCTCATCCATTCTTTGCTCTGGAAATTGTTGTACCCCCTGCATAAAATCGGGCAATTGTGCACCTTGCGCGTTCGGAACAAACGAATCAGCATTTGCCCCTTGATTTACCCCCTCTGCTAGAAAACGCTCAGGATTATCTATACCTTTTTGTTCAAAGTACCACAAGAAAATTTCTTCTATATTTAAGTTAATTTTTTGAGCAAAACGTTCTACTGCGGTTACTAACATGTCAGCTTGTTCCGATTTTAATGTTGTATTGCTTGAATCTGAATATGTGTATTTATAATCAGCCTGACGTATTTCATCATCTATCTCAATTGTTTCAGGCTGGTTTTCTTTATTAACAAATAGCGTTTCTACGCCGGATTTAAAATCAGCACATAGTTTTGCTACTTTTTCTACATTCGGAAGGATAAAGTCCTGATTTATTGTATCTACAAGCATTGATAGACGTGTCATTTGCCCTTGTGATTTTGTATTAATCTCGGTTGCAGTTTTCGCTCCGCTTGATTCTACCGCACCTATCATATTAGGAAATATTCCGGACACTTCAGCCATTAAATCATTCAAGAACGAAATATCCTGCAAGAATACAGTAGGATTAAAGTTCATCTGTTGGAACGCAGCTGTTGGTGTCAAATTATCTCCATATTCTATAATTTTTCCGGGATAAAGTTCTATCTCGTCTTCATCAAAGAACCCTTCCGGCGCTAAAAGCGGCGGATTTTCGTTAAGCGCCTGCAGATTACAAGTTCTGTTTAACAAATCTTCCTGAAAAAGAGCAAGCGAAAGCACACAATAAAGCGGACTTATACCGCGTTTAGTTTCAGGATCCGTAATAAATGCGCCATAAGAAAACGGATTAATGATTCTTTCATTCTTTCCGAATTCTACAAGAAATCTTCTTCCGACAACTACTGCATGCCAGTTCTTAAGAATTCTTCCGTTAGGCAATTTTAAATCACCCCAGTGCTCTAAAACTTCAAGAGTAGAACCTTTCACAACATCATCATTCTTTAAATTTGGATTTGATTCGGAATTGTTCACAAGCCTGTAAATCACTTCCTTTTGCTCATCACTTAATTTGTAATATTGGTTGTTTATAATATCAGATGGAGTTTTATAACTTCTGTATATTTTCGGACAATTATCCCAATTATCAGTTTGAGCTGTATCAAATACTAAATCAGCAGGATTTACGGGATAAACATAAGGGTTATCATAAATAGTTTTAGTATCTACCCAATAGTTTTTACCCTGAGAAGCAGCCTCTATAATTTGTGGAAGTTTCACAAAATCCTGTGAAAAAATATTTTGAAAAATTTCGATAGGACGACGATATTCTTCACATTTCTTCTTCCAGGCAGTAAAAGAAATTAATTCTCCAAACAAAAGTGCATTATCTATCACTTTATCACATGTTTTTTGAAACTCCATTTTTTCAAATATATCCACAAGCATAGCTTTTTGCTTATTAGATTTATTATTAGAATCCCTGTTTTCACCGGAAACATCAAACATGGAACGTACGTTTGCATAAGTATTGCGCCAGATAAACGCTTTAAGCGTTTGATAAAACATAAAAGTTTTGCACATCTTAACTTTTGCTTTCCACTTTTGATTTTTATCTCTATACGATTTAAAATCGTTCTTAAAAAATATTTCATTTGCCAGATTGGAAGCCATTTCCAAATTTGTGCTTCGCTGAGCATTCAGTTGGGCGAATGTAGAAGAGATATTCTTAACCAGTTTATTTTCTTCCTCTTCTGTAAGTTTTTTTGCAGAATTGTCGTTTTCAATAATGTACTCAAATGACATATTAATTTTCCTTTCCGGCTCAAAGCCTTATTAGCGCAAAATTGCGCAATACATACTAACAAATTTTATTTTTAGAAGTTTTTATACATTTAGATATAAAAAGGAACTAAAAATGAGAATACAAAGAATTACAAATTTACCAAGATACAGCTACAATTTTAATAACCGTAAAAATGAGGAATCTCCTCAACAAACAACTATAACAAATCCTCTTAACATAGCGTTTGAAGCAAGAGTTGACAAAGGATTAACTCGATTTTACGAAGCTAACGCTGAGAGAATGCCCAAAACCGTAAAATCTTACATCCAAAATTTGGCAGACAAAACTTCTATCACACCACTAACTGCACAAAAGAATGCTTTTATCGGCTTATTGGGAGTGACGTCTATAGCGGGGGCACAAGCAGCCTTTCCGGATGAAGAATTATTTTCCGAGCTCAAAGAAACTAATGAAACAAAAGCTACCCGCGGGATTTTAGGAATCTATCGTGAAAACAAAGAATTATTAGCACTTTGCGAACAAGGTATTTTAAAAAACAACGAAAACTTCACAATCTGGCTTCTCAAAAAAGTCTTCTTAGATAGTAAAACCTTAGATGAAATTAATCAGGACTTAGAAAAAGAAATCAATCCTGAATTCAAATCAATTTATGATCAGAAAGAAAAGGGACAGTTCATCCATCCAAGCACTTTAAAAGCTTTAGGAATACAACTTCCTGAATCTGAATATATGCAATCTTTAAGATACACAAGAGACGGCTATTCCGATATAGTCGGAGATAAAATTTCAGTCGCAAACAGAAACTTTTGGGATTCTATGCCTTTATTAGAAAGAACACAAC
>CAMTNN010000108.1 GCA_947073895.1 uncultured cyanobacterium | reverse complement strand
TTTCTTCTTGCATATTCAATCCTCTTTTATATATAAAGAATATATAGGCTTTAAAATTGCTTAATTGTAAAAAATTATTAAGTTTAAGCAGAAAAAGTGTAAAATATACAAATTTTTCAGTTTTTATAGTAATATATTAGGGTTACTAATTTTTAATAATAAAGGAGGCACATGAATTGGCAATAGTTTCATCTTCAATTGACGCGCTGGAAGAACAGCACTTGGACAAAGTAAACTTAGGACAACATGTCTTAGCAGAGTTTTTTGAATGTGATTCAAACGTTCTAAATAATATCGACAAAGTCGAAAAACACATGGTTGACGCAGCCCTTGAATGCGGAGCTACAATTGTACAAAAATGTTTCCACATGTTTAACCCATACGGAGTTAGCGGTGTCGTTATTATTTCGGAAAGCCATCTGGCAATTCATACATGGCCTGAATTGGGATACGCAGCAGTAGATTTATTCACATGCGGCACAAAATGTGACCCTAAAGTTGCATACGAATTCTTGAAAAAGATGTTCAACTCTCAAAAAGCTTCTTTCACAGAGCTTAAGAGAGGGATAATCGACAGAGAAACCCTTAAACTTGCAGAGCAGCCTTTTGAAGTTGCAGAGCAATTTGAAGAATAGGGGTAAATAAATATAAAAAAAGCCACTCTACAGAGTGGCTTTTTTTTTACATAACTAAACAATTACGCAATTTTTACCCATTAATAGTTTTATATATAATATGGTTATGAAAGTAGGACAAATCAATTCTGTACTGTTTAAGAACACTCAAGCAGTTCAAAAACAGGAACAGAATATCACAAAACCACAAATTACGGAGTTAAGCACAATAACTCCTGATTTCGCTGTAAGAACTCCTCAGAAATATTCGTCCTTAGGAATTCAAAGAACTGCAAACGGGTTGGATATTCATTCCTATAAACTCGCTAACGGATTACGCGTAACAATAATTCCAATGAAAGACTCGCCTGCTACAGTAAAAAGCTATGTTAATGTCGGTTCAATGAATGAAACGGACAATATTAAAGGCATAAGCCATTTTCTTGAGCACATGGCATTCAACGGAACCAACGGAAGTGAAGGGTATTTAAAGCTTAATCAAGGTGATTCTTTTCAAAAAATAGAAAAGCTTGGCGGCTGGACAAACGCAAGCACAAACTACGCACTGACAGATTATATTAATTCGACACCTTTGCTCGATAAAAACGATTTAAAAGAACAGCTACAAGTAATTGCATCAATGAGCGACGATTTAGCTCTTGCTCAAGATATGATAACAAAAGAAAAAGGCCCTGTTTGTTCTGAAATAAACATGATTCTTGACAATCCACAAACAATAGCAATCGACCAAACTGTTCGTTCGTTATTTAACATCAGGTCATCTGCTGATGAACTCGTTGGCGGAAGCGTCAAGCACATACAAAATCTTACAAAAGAAGATGTAAAAAATTATTATGATACGTATTACACCCCTGATAATATGAACTTAGTCGTTACAGGAAATGTTGACCCTAAAGAAACAATTGAGATGATATCTAAGTTGTTTAATTCAACCAAAGTCTCTCAAGGCAAGCGATTTGAAACTACTTTAACCCCGATAAAAACTACAGTTAGAAAAGATTTTATAACTGATAAGGCAACATCTGCTAATATAATTCTAGGATTTGCAGGCCCTAAGAACAATGACACAAAGTCAAAAATAATTTTTGAAATTTTGGATAATTACTTATTCTCGTCAAAAACAAATCTAAATAAAGAATTAAAAGATTTAAATATAGCTCATAAAAACTTTGGATTGGAAAAAATCAGTACAAACCCTAACAATCCTACAATGTTATATTACGATTTGGAATGCAGTGAAGATAAAGCAGAAGAGGTTTTAAAAGTAATTTTTGATAATATATCAACTCTTAAAGAACCTTCTCAAAAAGATTTAGACAACATAAAAGAAAAACTTAAACAAAATTATTCAAACTCTCTAGAATATTCTGTCTACTTAAACAGTGTTGTCGGGAACGCCATTTTTAACAACAATATGGACTACATTACGGATTACGAAAAAATCGTTGATGAAATAACCGTTGATGATATTAAAAACTTTATCAACAATCATCTTAACTTATCAAAAACAGCTCTAACTGTTGTGCACCCTCAGAGCACAACTCAGCTGACATTCAAAGGCAAGTCGCAAAAACTTGATAACAATTACAAACTGGGAATTGAAGAAACTAAAAATAATAACGCATATTTTAATATAAACTTGTATTTTGATTTGCCGGAAACTAACCCTGCAATAAAATCAGTTCTGTCAAATATTTATCAACAGAACCTTGAAAGTGAAGAATATTTAAAATTTGCAGAAAATAACAATCTTGATATAGATTTTAATCTAAGCAAAGATAATCTTGAAATCAGCGGATATTCAGGGCAAAAGAATTTTGAAAAAACACTAAAAACTTCAAAAGAGTTTTTAAACAATCCAATCATCACACAAGAATATATAGACAAAGCGATTTCGCGAATAAAAGAAAATCTTACTCGCTCACAAGATACAGCAGCTAAATTATATGCTGACTATGAAGCAAAAATCAATCCTTTATATACTTCAAAACAAAATATACTTGAAGGATTGGATAAAGTTACTTTAGAAGACGTTAAAGCACTGCATCAATATATTATAACCAATTCTCACGGCACAATTTCTACAAATATAGATAAAGTAGAAGCGTTTGAGGATTTGCCACCAATTCAAGATAGAAATTTTGAATTAAGAAATGTTTATAAAGCGAACGAAAAGCCTGTAGTTTTGACCAAAGAAAGAGCCGTTTCACAGGCTGATATTATACAAGCATTCAAATACGAATGGAATAATACCCCGAAAGAAAGAGCTCTCGGGGAAATAATGAATACTCTTTTATCATCCTCTTCAACAATTGGTTTATTTAATACTCTAAGAGAAAAAGAACATCTTGCATATACAGTCTACTCAGACAACGATTGGACAGGAAACTGCGGAGAAATGTCATTACATATTCTTACTACAACTGACAACAAAGAAATTGGTGAGATAAGTTATGATAATCTGGAAAAATCAATTAACGGGTTCAATCGTCAAATAAAGGAACTTCTTGATTCAAAATACTCGGATGATGATTTAGAAAGCGCAAAACGAATCCTAAAAGCAAATCTGCTTCAAAAAGAAGGCGTTTGGGCAAAATTGGACTCTCTTAACAGAAGTCTTAAGTACTCAGAAGATTTTGACAAACAGGTATTTGACGAAATCGATAAGATTACAAGAGCAGACGTTGACGAGTTCTCACGAAAAGTTTTCGCAGGCGCACCTATTTATTCAATAGTTGCAAGCAAAGATACGTTGAAAGCTAATCAGGAGTTTTTGGATACATTAGCTCTCTAAACTTTTTTATCCGCTCAGCCTGTAGTTTATAATCAGATTCAAAAAGTTGATTTAAGCACTTTTGCATTGTTTGAGCAGCTATTATGATATTATCACGATTTAGTTCCAACATATCAGAAGCCATTTCCGTATTCGACAGCGCAAGTCTTGTTGTATCCCTAAATCCTGATGAAGCAATAACTTGAGCAAGTTTATTGTCTTTTATATTCTCACAAAGTGCCTGAGCAACAAAAAGAGGCAAATTAGAGATTAAAGCAACAGCTTTATCGTGTTCTTCAGCGGTTGTAATAATTACATCAGCTCCCAGTTCAGTTATTACTTTTTCTAAGTTTTCCGGCACATCACCGTCTTGGGGAGTTACAATCCATTTAGCCCCCTTAAACAAATCGGGAAAAGAATACTCCCACCCGCTATGTTCTGTACCTGCCATAGGATGAGACGGAATAAATCTGTAGGAATACTGCTTTTTAGAAACAAATGTTTTTAAACTGCAAACATCAGCCACAATTGTTTCAGGTTTAAGATACGCTTCCAGTTTATCCAAAACTTCTAAGGTCGAATTCATTGGAGTACAAACGAAAACGATGTCACAGTCTTTAAGTGTATTGTAATCATTGGATACATTGTCGTCTTTTACACTTCTTGAGATTCCCACCAGTTCATATTTACCCCTTAATGCCTTAAAAATTGAACCGCCTATTAAACCTAATCCTACAACACCGATTTTCATTTTTCACCAGACTTCCTTATTTGTAGCCTTATAACAAATCCCTATGTTTAAAAGTTTTAATACCTTCTGCATAATCTTCTACAATATCGCCATAGCCTTGAAGCGTATACTTATATATAGTAAGCCCTTCCAAACCTACGGGGCCTCTGGCATGGGTTTTATTAGTAGAAATCCCCACTTCTGCTCCAAAGCCATATCTAAACCCGTCTGCAAATCGTGTAGAAACATTATGATAGACTCCTGCTGAATCAACATTATTCATGAATATTTCAGCGTTTTCTCTATTTTCCGTAATAATTGACTCTGTATGCCCTGATGAAAACTCATTGATATGCTCAATTGCTTCATCCAAAGAGGAAACAACCTTGCATGAGAGAATTTTATCAGAATACTCTTTATGCCAGCTTTCAGGGTTAAATACAATTTCCACACCGGCTTGTTTTACAGCTTCAAGCAATTTATCTTTACCTGAAAACTTTTCGTGGATTAAAAGTGTTTCAACAGAATTACAAGCACTCGGATATTGAGTTTTAGCATCCACAACTACACGTTTTGCTTTTTCTAAATCAGCAGATTCGTCGACAAAAATATGGCAAATACCATCTGCATGCCCGAGGACAGGGATTTTTGTATTCTCTTTAATAAACTTAACCAAACTGTTACCACCACGCGGGATAATTAAATCAATATACTTGTCCTGCTGAAGCATCTGCGCAACATCATCTCGAGAAAAGACCTGAGTAAGAACATTTTTAGGAAATTCAGGAACTTCATTAAGCGCAGTTTGAATAACTTCCATAATTACACGGTTTGTATTAGCGGATTCCTTACCGCCTTTCAATATAACAGCGTTTGAGGATTTAATCGCAAGAGCTGAGATTTGTGTAATTACATCCGGACGCGCCTCAAAAATTATTCCCAAAACCCCAATAGGGCAAGATTTTTTTGTTAAAACAAGCCCCGTATCAAGTTCGCGTTGAAGAAGGATTTTTCCAATCGGGTCGTCAAGTTCATAAATATCAACAACACCTTTTATCATATCGCGCATTTTGTTCTCATTAAGTTTTAAACGATTGAAGATTGAGCTAGAAAGTTCACCGTTCTTGACAAGAGTCTCAGCTTCTTTTAAATCTTTATTATTAGCCTCAAAAATTCTATCGCGGTTATTTTCAAGTGATTGAGCTATATTCAAAAGAACTTTATTCTTAATTTCAGTCGAAATCGAAGCAAGTTTTTTAGACGCTGCTTTCGCATTCTTTGCCAGTTCAACAAAATTAGATTCTGCCATTTCTATATACCTCTGTACGCATGCAGTATTGAAGACGGCGCAAATTTATCATTGTTGATAATTTCTTACGCATAAGATGTTCTTGTAAAGACTTAGCCGGCATTTCTTCTGTAATCTTCGGCTGTTTTACAACAAAACCTGATAAGTTCATAAAAGGCACGGAGTTCCTGTAATCCATATACGGACTCTTTCTCTCAAATTCTCGCATTCATTGCTCTCCATAAAAAA
>CAMTNN010000107.1 GCA_947073895.1 uncultured cyanobacterium | reverse complement strand
TACCGTTAATTTCACCGCCATTTACGATTTTAACGATATCTTTATCAGCTACGATATAAACATTACCGTTAATTTTAACTGATTCAAGTCTTACCGCAGTATGACGTTCATTTTGACCATCTTTCGGATTAACAAGGAAGTTTTGACCGTCAGCTGTAACTAATTTAAGACCTTTTGTTGCACCTAATACTGATTTAATAATATCAATTGAAGGCGCTGTAATATTAAACTCACCGCCAACTGAGAAATCAGAATTTCTGATTGTAATACCTTGAGTTGCAATTGCATCAGTACCAACAACTTTTAATCTTCCGTCATCCATTTTGATTGTATTTAATTCTTGTGTTGTTAAAACTGTATCACCTGCAGTAACAAACTTTGCGCCATCAAATAACATACCGTTAGGGTTTGAAATTATTAATTTAGAAACTCCGCTGTTAGAAGTAATTGTACCGTAAATTTGAGACATACCGCCGGTAACAGTGTTAACAACCATTGCATTAGCACCTTCTGTACCATTGAAATTGAGTGATTCACCTTTGTTAAGATTTAAGTTACCCCAAATGATATGAGCATCGCCATTTACATTAACATTTGCAAAGCCATCACCGATATCAGTACCTAAATAACCGCCGGTAGCTCCTGTAATATCAGCACCACCAAGACCACCGCCTAAACCGGTATCACCTGTTGTAATAGTAGCAGCAGATACTTGCATTGAAGCAAATAATGTACAGAGCGCGATTGCTGATAGTTTTCTTTTGAAGTTTTTCATATCAATAAATCCTCATTTCCTATGTACTTATATAAAGATTTTTTGGAAACCGAAATTGCTATTTTGTAACAAAGTTTTAAGATACATTTCATAATTTATCCCTTCGGCCATGCCAATCATACAACTAAAAAAGCGCAAATAAAATAATTTGCGCTTTTTCTGTTACATATTTAACAAAATGTTACAAACATGATATTATATTCTAACAATGGAGGAGACAGATTTATGATCAAGTGTGTTAAATGCGGTGGTGAAACTGCGAATTGTGAGTATTCAGGAATAAAATTCGAAATTTGTAAAAACTGTAATTCAGTTTTAATAACAAAAGAAAACTTTGAATTACTTTGCAGAAAAATTGATGAAACTTGTGAAATCATTGATTTAATGTCTTTACCTGCAATTAAAGCAAAAAAGGACAATTATAATTGTAATGCTTGCGAAAGTCCAATGGAAAAAACTTTACACAACGGCATTATAATTGACCGATGCAGAAAATGTAACACGCTACTGTTTGATAATGGAGAACTTTCCAAATTTTTCGCAAAATTCTCAAAAAAACCTATAGAAATATCAGGTAACGCAAAATTTATTAAAATAGTATGTGACAACAATAAGACTGTAGAACAGGAACTACATAAAACGCAACAGCCTTTAAAATTCCAATCTAAAATTGTAGAACGTACTGCTAAACACTCTGACGGATGGGCTATGTTAGGAATATTAGTATTTGTCACTTTATTAACTATTTTGCTTTTTATCATAGCCTGTGCTGCTCAAACTCCGGTATTATTTGCTATACCAATATTACTTATAATTGCACTTATATTCCTCTGTGGAGGATTTAGAACTATACAACCGCAAGAAGCATTAGTACTAACCCTCTTCGGGGAATATGTAGGAACAATTAAACAAGCCGGTTTCTATTGGATTAATCCATTTTGTTCATCATGCCCTACATTTGCAACCATTTCAACTAAAGCAAGAACTCTTGATAACCCTAAACAAAAAATTAACGATGCATTAGGGAATCCTATTGAAATCGGGATTATGGTAACCTGGGAAATTTTTGACACAGCAAAAGCCGTATTTAGTGTAGAAAATTATTCATCATTTCTTTCTGCGCAATGTGATAGTGCACTTAGAAATATTACAAGACTTTATCCTTATGATGCTCCTGAAGATTCTAACAAAGTATCTTTAAGAGGTGATAGCGCAGAAATCGCTGTAAAACTAAAAGAAGAAATCCAAAATAACGTAATTGGGGCAGGTATTCGAGTTCTTGATGCAAGAATTACACACCTTGCTTATTCTCCGGAAATCGCAGCTGCTATGCTTCAACGACAACAGGCAAATGCCGTAATTGATGCCAAAAGAGCTCTTGTTGACGGAGCGGTAGGAATGGTAGAAATGGCTATTGATAAGCTTTCTGGAAACAAAAATATTACATTGGATGATAAAACAAAAACCCAAATGGTTAACAATCTTTTGGTTGTTCTTTGCGGGAACAAAGAAAGTCAGCCGGTTTTAAGAAGCGATAAATTATAAGCAATAAAAAAGAGGTCGGACTAAATGTCTGACCTCTTTTTTAAAATCGTTATACACTAACTTTCATTGTGTTAGCAATAATTTCATTGAAGCTGTCAGCTTTCAAACTAGCACCACCAACAAGAGCTCCGTCGATGTCTGATTGAGACATTTGTTCTTCGATTGTTGAAGGTTTTACTGAACCACCGTAAAGGATTCTGATTGAATCACCAGCTGAAGCAGAAGAAACTTCTTTAACAACGTTTCTAATCATAGCGATTACTCTGTTAGCTTCTACACTGTCGCAAGTTTTACCTGTACCGATAGCCCAGATTGGTTCGTATGCGATAACTGATTTAGCAACTTCTTCTTCGCTTAAACCGTTTAATGCAGCTCTGATTTGAGTTGCGATGTGTTCGTCTGTAACACCGGCTTCTCTTTGTTCAAGAGTTTCACCACAGCAGATAATAGGAATCAAGCCACCTGCTAAAATAGCTTTAGCTTTTTTGTTAATCATTTCATCAGTTTCTGAGAAGTATTGTCTTCTTTCAGAGTGACCGATGATTACATAAGAACAACCTGCATCAGCAAGCATTTCAACAGAAATTTCACCTGTGAAAGCACCTGAGTTTTCCCAGTGACAGTTTTGTCCTGCGATAGAAATTTTATTACCGCCGCATCCGCAGTTGCATTTTTCTGTTTCAACAACATTTAATGAAGTGAAAACAGGCGCAATTACAACTGTAGGAAGCTGATCAGCAGTAAAATCTTTTGTAAAATTCTTTATTCCTTCAAATAATGCTTTTGCATCTGCTTGAAGTAAGTTCATTTTCCAGTTTCCTGCAATAATTGGTTTTCTTGACATGATAATATCTCCTTTTCTTATAGGAAAATTTTAGAATAAACATGCTTTAAAATCAATAAATTACCTACTTATATTAATAATATGCCGAATCAAATTTCTATATAATGCTATATCCTTAAATTATAAAAGGAGAATACAAATGACAGAAAAACGATTTTTAAATTTTGTTCTAATTGAAGGCATATTGCTTGCTGTATTAGGAATCTGTATGTTAATGCTTCCAAAAGTTACTTCATTAACATTCGGTTTAATGATTTGTATTGCATTGATTGTTTATGGAATCTATAAAATTGCACATGCCATTGTTACCAGAAACTACGAAAGACATTTTGTACTGAATATTGTAATCGGAGCTATACTGGCAGTTTTAGGAATTGTATTATTGAGTGTACCCCAAATTAATTTACTTATTATTACATCAATTATCGGGATTTATTTTTTAGTAGAAAGTATTTCTAATACCGCATTTGCAGTACAGACAAGAAAAACACTGTCTATGTGGTGGGTAATTCTTTTAATTTCAATTATGCAGTTTCTTATAGGTTTAATTATTATTTTAGGCCTTCCAATGACATCATTATGGGTTGTCGGAATGCTTCTTGGAATAAATTTCCTTGTAACAGGCATGGGATTAATAGCATTCAGACTTTCTAATAAATATGACTATAATACTTAGGAGAAAACAATGATAGAGAACTTAAGAAACGATACTGAAAAAGCAGAAAAATATTTCGCCAAAAAACTGGCCTACACAATCGGACCTGTCGAGTTAAAAGAACTTACAGAAGAAAACGAAGTCAAAATAATTGATGTACGCCACCGTTCTGACTACGAAACAGGACATATTCCAATGGCAATTTCAATTCCTTATGAAGAATTAGAAAGCCGTCTAAATGAGCTCAATAAAGAAGACTTGCACGTAGTTTACTGCTATAACGCATATTGTCACTTGGGAGCAAGAGCTGCCCTGATACTGGCGCAACACCAGCTTCCTGTAATAGAACTCTGCGGAGGCTTCAAGGTTTGGAGTGAAGATTTCAGATTTGCTACTACACTTTAAAGGGTTGATTTATCAACCCTTTTCTATTTGCATAAAACAGGGCGACCAAAGCTTATCTTTTTAATTTTTAAAACTTTTTCTTCTAATAATTCATCAATAATCGCACTTACAGATTTTTGAGTCATACCTTTAAGTGAAGCAAAATATTTAGACCCCGCAACTTTACTGTTGTATTCAGAATCCTTAACTGCACGGCTTCCCGTAAGAATTTTCACAAACCCGCTCTTACCGTATTTTCCGCTAAATTCCTCTACGCAACCAACAATAAGTTCTTTAATATCCTTATCATTTAATGAAGTTTCAGCCTCTTCTATTTCATCCTGAACTTCTTCAACAGCGCCAACTTCTTTAATATTTTCGTAAAACTCGGCAACGTGAGAATCTACAAGAACTTTTTGAGGCTCAAAATTCTTCAAATACAATCCAGCAAGAGTCTTAACTCTGCTCATTGCAACATAGGCCTGACCGCGTTCAAAAATCCGTGAACAATCAACCACAAGTTTATCCAAAGTCATCCCCTGTGATTTATGAATCGTAATTCCATAAGCTAATTTAAGCGGGTATTGCATTCTTTCAGCCACAACACGGTCATTATAGTAATACTCAAATTTATTCTTAGGAATATTCGCTTCAACTCCATTATCAAACTTAATCGTAATCGAGCTTTCATTAAACGCCATGATAGTACCACAAGCACCGTTAATCAAACCCTTACTGAAATCCATATTCACAAGAAGCATTACTTTTGCTCCGAGTTTTAATGCGATTTCTTTTTCTGCGCGACAATTTTTGGAAAAGATTTCTAAAATATATTTCTCATTCTCGGTAAAATCTTCATACACTCGTTTATTCCCGCGTAAAACTGCATCTTGAGCTTCCAAAATCCGAACAGGTTCTTCAATTCGATTAAATTTTGCTGAATTATATTGATTCGCTTCATTATTTGTAGAAAAAATATGAAGCATATCAGTTTCAGAAGTATCCAAATCAACATTTCTACGGCTTAAGAGTTTGATATCATCATTATCAAGGCAATTTGTGCGCATATGAGCAAGTGCTGTAACAAAATCTTCTTCATTCTGACGGTAATTCTTCTTCAAAACAACATTTTGAAGGTTTAAATCTTCCCAAAGTGGAGAGTCAAAACAATATCTGCGTTCCAACACCTCTTCCTCGACAGGTGGTAATTGAAAAAAATCACCAATAAACAAAACCTGAATCCCGCCAAAAGGTTCTGTAGATTCACGAATTTCTTTTAAAACTTCGTTAACATACTCAAAGGTTTCAATATTTAACATTGAAATTTCATCAATTGCAAGGATTTTGCAATTAAGAATCTGCCTCAGAGTCGTAACTCGTCCGCGGATTTTTTCAACAGTCTTAGAAACAGTATTTTTGCAAAGCCCCACTCCTGCCCAAGAATGCAAAGTCTGACCTTTAACATTCACAGCAGCAATACCTGTCGTACTTGTAATCGTTAATTTCTTTTTGAAT
>CAMTNN010000106.1 GCA_947073895.1 uncultured cyanobacterium | reverse complement strand
GTTCAAAAATAGATATCTCTACTTTTTCATCAAACGTAGGCGGAGGCGGAATTAATACGGCCTGCAGTTTCGCAAATTTGGGTTTGGAAACATCTGCTATATTTAAAATAGGTAATGATATTTACTCAGACGGGATTCTTGAATTTTTCAAAACACATAAAGTCAATCTTGACAATATAATACAAAAGGAAGAATCTTCTACCGGCTTTTCTATTATTCTTGTAAGTTTTCAGGGGGATAGAACAGTTCTTGCACACCGCGGCGCCAACGCGGAAATCAGAGAAGAAGAAATTAACTTTAATGCAATTAAAAATGCCGATTTCATCTATATCGCTCCTCTAAACGGAGAATCAAATAAGGTACTTGAACCGATTGTAGAATTTGCACATGCGAATGGTACAAAAATATGTTTTAATGCAGGAACTACAAGTATTAAAAGAGGTTTCCAACATTTAAACAAAATTCTGTCTTCTGCTCATATTGTTGTTATGAATAAAGAAGAAGCAACAATGACAACAGGTATTCAGGTTAGACCTGATACTAAAACAGAAAAATTCTCTCATGAACTTATTCATGAAGATATTAAGAAAATGTTGCAAGCTTTAAAAGTAAAAGACTATCAAGTCATTGTTATCACAGACGGTAACAAAGGTGCTTATGCCTATGACGGAAACAAATTTTATTTCTGTGAACCATATCAAGCACCGGTTGTTTCAACTCTCGGTGCAGGAGATGCATTTGCCTCTACTTTCTGTGCAGCATTAAGCAGAACTAATGCAGATATCGGACGCTCCTTAATGTATGGTTCTGTGAACTCAGCATCTGTTGTTTCTAAATTCGGTGCAACAGAAGGTCAGTTAAGCTTCGAACAAATTGAAGAAAAACTCAAACAAACACCTGAATACACATATTTAATAGGTTAATATGTTTCAACAATTTTCACCTAATATGCTAAAAACGTTTAAACTCTGTCCAAAAAAATTTGAGTTTAAATATATAAAAAAGATTTCCATGCCTGTAAATGATGAAATATTTGAAACAGGTAAGAATATCCATGCACTTGCATCATATTACTTGAGAAAAGAAAATATTGACAAAATGGAAGCAGCACTAAATCCCGCCGAAAAAATATTATGGGAATATTTAAAACAGGTAAAGTATTTTGGTTATGAATGCGTTAATACAGAGTATAATCTTGCAGTAAAAATAGGTGACCATTTCTTTGGCGGACGCTTAGATGCTTTAGTTAAAGATGGGGATAAATATTACATACTTGATTATAAGACCGGTTCTGCACCAAAAGAAGCAGCTTATGATTTTCAGACAATGATTTATCTATTATGTGTAAACGCATTTTTTAATACTAATAATGTTAGTTTTGTTTATTTGGATTTAAAAAATAAAACAGAAGTTGTTATTGAACTGACAGAAGAGTTAATACAAGAATACAAAAAAAGACTTATTGATATATCGGATAAAATTGATAAGGAAGAATTTTCCCCTGCTAAATGCTCAAATTGTGAATTTGATATTATATGTTATCATTAACTTATGAAAAACTATTTAATTGATACACATGCCCATTTAGATATGGGAGTAAATGACGATAACGATTACCTTGACGGAGTTGGAAAGGTTATAATCCCCTCTGTCGAAGAGCAAACTATGGATAAAGTTATTGGGCTGGCTCAAGTTCCGAATATCTATGCTATGGTTGGAATTTTTCCATCTGAGGCGAAGACCTATACTCAAGAAATTGAAGATAGAATGATTGAACGCGCAAAAAACGAAAAAGTTGTTGCGGTTGGAGAAATCGGACTTGATTACTATTGGGATAAGTCTTTTAATGATATACAACAAGACGTTTTTGCAAAACAAATCAAGATGGCAAACAAGCTTAACTTACCAATTGTCGTACATGATAGAGAAGCGCATAAAGATACCTTTGATATTATAAAAGAGGTAAATAAAGGGTCTAGAGTTCTGTTTCATTGTTTTTCCGGCAGCGTCGAGTTTATGAAAGAATGCACCAGAGAAGGTTGGTCAATCGCACTGGGCGGAGTTGTAACTTTTAAGAATGCCGTTAAAATGAAAGATGTAGCAAGAGAAGTTCCGCTTGACAAACTTGTACTGGAAACAGATGCGCCTTATCTTACACCGGTTCCTTTCAGAGGAAAACCTAACAAACCGGCTTATGTAAAATATGTGGCAGAAGAAATTGCTAAAATAAGAAACATGCCGGTTGAAGAGATTATTGATATCACAACTACTAATGCAGAGGAATTCTTTAAAATATGAAAAAGGAACGTTTAGACAAAGTTTTAGTTGATTTAGGATACTTTGAAAATAAAAGCAAAGCATCTGCTGCAATTTTAGCCGGTAATGTAAAAATAGGAACTGATGTCATTACAAAAGCCGGGTTTCAGATTGACCCTACAAAAGAATATGACTTTCAGGTAAAAGCAATGCCGTTCGTTTCAAGAGGCGGATTTAAACTAAAAAAAGCATTAGAAACATTCCCCGTTACAGTACAAGATAGAATCTGCTTTGACGCCGGAGCTTCCACTGGCGGTTTTACAGATTGTTTACTTCAAAACGGGGGTAAATATGTTTATGCAGTTGACGTTGGTTATGGTCAAATTGACTGGAAAATTAGAAGCTCTGAAAAAGTTAAAACAATTGAAAAAACGAACTTAAGAACCTGCTCAAAAGAAGATATTTACTCAGAAGCAGAACCTTTAGCAGATTTACTGGTTTCTGATTTATCGTTTATTTCGTTAGAAAAAGTTATTCCTAACCTAAAAACACTTCTCAATCCGGAGTTTCACGAAATGATTTGTCTGATTAAACCTCAATTCGAAGCAGGCAAAGAACAAGTTGAAAAAGGCGGAGTAGTAAAAAGTAAATCTGTGCACATTGAGGTTATACAAAATGTAATCAACTGTGTAAAAGAACTTAATTACACAATAAAAGGATTAACTTATTCTTCAATCAAAGGCCCTGCCGGCAACATTGAATACCTGATATGGTTTGCCACATCAGGCGAAGAAATTGAAATCAACATTTCTGATATTGTAGAAGACGCTCATCAAAACTTATAAGTGTTACAGATGTGCCTTATTACATCAATATCATAATTATAAGCTTTTAACATAAAAAACAGAGTCACTATGGACTCTGTTTTTAATAGTTGTAATTAGTTATTTATAAGAAACTACACTTCTTCTGCTTCACCTTTAGGTCTAGCAATGAAACCTGCAAGAGCTAAAACAGCTGCACCGATAGCTGCGTTTTTCCAAGTGCTTGCTTTTTTACATTTGCCTAATAATTCTTCTGTAATTTTTTCACTTGCTTCAGTTCTAGCAGTTGTAACACCTTTTCTTAGTTCACCGAATTTTGTCTTAATTTCTTCAGTAATCTTTTCATGACCGTTTTTCTTACCTAATTCTTCTTTAGCTTTTGTTAAAGCTTCTTCTGCTTTTGTAATAGATTCAGTTTCTGCCTTAGCAAAACCTTCTTTGCCAATTGCATCCTTGAAACCTTGTTGGTCTCTTACCAGTTTGTCTACCAATTTTTTATCTGCTTCGTCAGTTGAATTTAAAAGTTTTCTAAATTCTTCCTGATTATATTTTTTACCATCATATTCAAATGGAGATTCAGGTTTAATTTCCATTTTTTTCAAATTTTCTAATTCTTTATCAAATTCTGCCTGTATTAATTTATCTTTAGCAGCTGTGTTTTTTGCTAATTCAGCTTCTTTATCAAGAACAGCTTCTAATTCTGCTTTTCCTTCAAAACCGTCTGGCAATTTATACTCTGTTAATGCTTTTTCAGCATCCTGAAGTTTTTTAGCCTGATTTTGAATAGTTTCCCAATCTGCTTTATTGTCTCCACCTTTTTTAATTTGTTTACTTACAAAAGAATCTTCTTTGTTAGCATCTGCCACAGCAGCTTCCCAAGAAGAATATGCTGGAGATTTAACCCCCATATTTCCTACTGCTGCACCTGCACCTGCTGCTGCTGCACCTAATGCTGCACCGCCTAATACATAAGGCATTGCAGAAGGTCTTTGTGCCTGTACCATCATTTCATCTGTCATAACTAATTACTCCTATATTTACAACTAACTACTACTATTGTCTGTACTGAAAGGAAAAATACAATAAACCTTTACAATTTTTTTACCTTCCACAGATATAAACACCTGAACAAAATAAAAATTGCCTTTTTATAAGTATAATAATTAACAAAACTTTACAATTAAATTAACAAAATCCCTGAAACTTTGTAAAAATGCAGGTTTGATGTATAATGACAATATGACTAATAATTTACAAACAATAAAGGAACAGCTTGAAGAGAGAGAATTTGAAATACTTTCTCCATATGCAACAAAATGCAAAGAATCAAAAGGCAGAAAAGAGCCTAGAGAAGATGCTTATCCTATTAGAACAGAGTTTCAAAGAGACAGGGATAAGATTCTGCACTCAAAGTCTTTCAGAAGGTTGAAACACAAGACTCAAGTCTTTTTATCACCTTATAATGACCACTTTAGAACAAGACTTACACACACATTAGAAGTTGCGCAAATTGCAAGAACAATGGCAAGAGCATTAAGACTTAATGAAGATTTAGTTGAAGCAATTTCATTGGGGCATGACTTAGGTCATACCGCATTCGGGCATTGCGGAGAAGCTGCATTAAATGATTTATTACCTAACGGTTTTTACCATAATCTGCAAAGTGTGCGTGTTGTTGAATATCTTGAGAACATGAACCTTTGCAAAGAAACTGTTGACGGGATTTTAACACATTCATGGGGATACAAGCCTAAAACTCCTGAGGCTCAAGTTGTCCAATATGCTGACAAGATAGCTTATATTAACCATGATATTGAAGACTCTGTTCGTGCAGGAGTTATTACAGAAAGCGATTTACCAAAAGATTGCAGAGATTATTTTTCTTCTAATCAATCTGACAGATTGGGTAAAATGATTTCCGATATTATTCAAACATCTATGAATCAGCCGAAAGTTGCTATGAGCGAAGAAGGCTGGTTCTATGTAAAAAAATTAAGAGAATGGATGTTTGACAATGTATATTTAGACCCTGTAACCAAAGCAGAAGAAGTTAAAGCCAAGAATATTATAAAAGCTTTATTTGAATACTATTCAGAAAAACTTGTTGCATACTATGACAAACAGGATATTCCACAACTTATAACAGATTATATTTCCGGCATGTCAGATTCTTATGCAATTAGAAGGTATCAGGATTTATTCATACCAAAACCTCTTGCTGACACAACAAGTGACGAAGCTTTATTTAGAAAGATTAAAGATGAAGTACGTCAAGTTTAAAACCTGCACAGGCAAAGAAAACATGCAGATTGACTCTGATTTATTGGATGAGGCAATTCTTAATCAATCAAAAGAACCTATTTTCAGACTTTATGCGTGGTCGCCGAAATGTATTTCACTAGGTAGAAACCAAAAAGACGACTTTCTACACAATACCAATATTGATGTAGTTAGGCGTTTGACAGGTGGTCGTGCGCTATTACACGATAATGAAATAACATACAGCTGCGTTATACCTGCAAAAGAAGGGGTTGGTGTTAGTGAATCTTACAAAGAAATTTCAGGAATTTTGATAGACTTTTTTAAAACCCTCGGAGTGGAGCTTGATTTTGGAGAAAACAAAAAAATCTCAACAAAATTCGATTAT
>CAMTNN010000105.1 GCA_947073895.1 uncultured cyanobacterium | reverse complement strand
TATAAGTGCTTTAGTTGATAAAACGGTGGTTTATACATCACATCAAACAGCAGGTAGAGGAAGACTTGAACGCAAATGGGATGATATGGGAAAGGATAATATTTATGCAAGTATTGTTCTAAAACCATCTGATGAAATGAAAGATGTGTATTCTAATTTAACTCAATATTTGTGTTTGGTCTTATGTGAAACGTTTGAAGAATATGGAGTTGCACCCCAGATTAAATGGCCGAATGATATTAAAATTGATGGTAAAAAGATTTCAGGAATATTAGCTGAAGGGGTTATTAATGGAAGAAAGCTTGAAGGTCTTGTTTTGGGTTTTGGCGTTAATTTAAATACAAAGATAGAAAAATTATCTAATATTAACCAGCCTGCAACATCTTTAAATATTGAGACCGGCGAATTTATAGATAAGAAAATTTTCTTAAAAAAACTTTTGGAAAAATTTTGTTTGAGGTATGATAGTTTTATTGAGGAAGGGTTTTTATTAATAAAAGACGATTATATTAAAAGAGCCGGTTTTCTCAATAAAGAAGTAACCGTGAGAGTTTTTGACAAAGAGATTTGCGGGATTGCAAAAGATATAACTGATAACGGAGCTTTAAAATTAGTCGATAAAGATGAGAACGAACACGTACTACTTATAGGAGATATTTTATGAATGAATTATTAGTTCAAGGCATTTCCGTAATGTGTATTGGAATGGGAACTGTACTTGCATTTTTATGCATTACAATCGCCTCAATGCATGTTATGTCTGCTATTGTTGGAAAATTAAACCAAATTTTCCCTGAAGCAGTGCCTCAAGTTGCAGGAGGAAGAGCTAAAAAAATAGCAGCTTCCGACGACTCAGAAATCGCGGCAGCTATTGTTGCAGCTATGTTTAAAAAGTAATTAAAAGGAAAGGTATAACAATGTCAAAAAAACTTATTAAAGTTATGGATACATCATTTCGTGATGGCTTCCAATCAATTTACGGGGCAAAAGTTTTAGTAGAAGACTTTATTCCTGCACTTCAAGCAGCTGTAGGTGCTGGTCTTAAACACTTTGAAACAGCAGGTGGTGCAAGATTCCAAGCTCCAATATTTTTCTGTAATGAAAACGCGTTTGAAACTATGGACAAAATTAGAGAAGCTGTTGGTCCTGATGTTAAATTACAATCACTAGCTCGTGGTGTAAACGTAGTAGGTCTTAACTCTCAGCCACGTAACGTTATTGATTTGCACGCAAAAATGTTTGCAAAACACGGTGTTAACGTTGTTAGAAACTTCGATGCTTTAAACGATGTCAATAACTTAATTGATTCAGCAAATTCAATTAAAAAACACGGTATGCAACATGAGGTAACTATTACATTAATGGAGCTTCCATTCGGTTGTGAAGGTGCTCATGACGTTGCATTTTACGAAAAAGTTTTGAGAAATATTCTTGATTCAGGTCTACCGTTTGATTCATTAGCATTCAAAGATGCATCAGGTACTTCAAACCCTAGAAAAGTTTACGAAACAGTTAAAATGGCACGTGAATTATTAGGTCAAGATGCTCATATTAGATTCCACTCTCACGAAACAGCAGGTACAGGCTTAGCAGCTTATCTTGCAGCTCTTGATGGTGGTGCTGATGGTATCGACTTGGCTATGAAACCTGTTTCAGGCGGTACAGGTCAACCTGATATTATTTCTATGTGGCATGCTCTAAAAGGTACTGAATACGATTTAGGCTTAGATATTGCTAAGATTATGGAAACAGAAGAAATCTTTAAAGAATGTATGAAAGATTACCCAATTTCTCCAATTTCTTTGGCGGTTAACCCAATTCTTATTCAAGCTCCACTTCCAGGCGGTGCAACAGCTACAACTGTTAACCAATTAAAAGATATGGGTATGTTGGATAAGTTCCCTGATCTAATCAAGGCTATGAAAGAATGTGTTGAAAGAGGCGGTTTCGGTACTTCTGTAACTCCTGTTTCTCAGTTCTACGCTCAACAAGCATTCTTGAACGCTACTCAAGGCCCTTGGAAAATGGCTAACCCGGGTTACGCTAAGATGGTTCTTGGTTACTTTGGTAAAACTCCATGTGAACCTGATCCTGAATTAGTAAAATGGGCTGAAGAAAAAATGAACATGGCTCCAACTACTGAAAAAGTTGTTGATATTAATGAAAAAGACCCTGAAAAAGGTCTTAAAGCAGCTGAAGAAAGACTAAAAGCTGCAGGACTTCCTGTTACTGATGAAAACTTGTTCATTGCTGCAGCTTGTAAAGATGGTAACGTAGATAAAGGTATCGACTTCTTACTAGGAAAAGGCACTATTTCTGTTAATAAAACATCAGCTGCAGCAGCTTCTGCTCCGGCAGCTCAAGCATCTTCAACAGGTGAATACACAGTTAAAGTTAACGGTAAAAACTACGCTGTTAAACTTGACGGTGATAAAAAAGCTGTTGTTAACGGTAAAGAATTTGATATCGCTGTTAAAGCAGGTATCGAAGCTAAAGCTTCAACAGGCTCAGGCGACGGCGAAGCTGTAAACGCAGCATTACCTGGTAACGTTTTAAGAGTAGAAGTTGCTGAAGGTGACGAAGTTGCTGAAGGTGATGTACTTTTAGTTGTTGAAGCTATGAAAATGGAAACAGAAGTTAAATCACCTAAAGCAGGTGTTGTTCAATCTGTTGAAGTTTCTCAAGGTGATAAAATTGTAACCGGTCAAGCATTGGTAGTTATCGGTTAGTATAGGGGGACTTAAATTATGATGAATATTCAAGACGGTTTAACATCCCTATGGAACTCAACAGGTATTATGAACTTTGTTCAACCTGCTGACCCTTCTTTGAGTGGATTTGAACAAATCTTACACATGCACGGCAGCTGGATAATGATTTTAATCTGTTTATTCCTACTATGGTTAGGTATCAAAAAACAGTTTGAACCACTATTATTGGTTCCTATCGCATTCGGCGGATTATTATCAAACATCCCTATGCCACCGGGAGAAGCTATCGCAGGCCCTACAGGTTTCTTAGGCATTATCTTTGAAGCAGGTATCCACAAGGGATTATTCCCATTGATTATCTTTATGGGTGTTGGTGCTATGACAGACTTCGGTCCGTTGATTGCAAACCCTAAGACTGCACTTTTAGGTGGTGCTGCTCAGTTCGGTATCTTTGGTGCATTATTAATGGCACTTTGCATATTCGGATTCACACTTCCTCAATCAGGTGCTATTGGTATTATTGGTGGTGCTGATGGTCCTACATCCATCTTTGTTACTTCAAAATTAGCTCCTGAATTATTAGGTGCGATTGCTGTTGCAGCTTACTCATATATGGCTTTGGTTCCTGTAATTCAACCGCCAATTATGAAGGCTTTGACAACAAAGAAACAAAGAGAAATACAAATGACTCAGTTAAGAGAAGTTTCAAAAAGAGAAAAAATTGTTTTCCCTCTTGTTATCTTGATTCTTTGTGCAATCTTCTTACCAGATGCTTGCCCTCTTCTAGGTGCGTTGACATTCGGTAACTTGTGTAAAGAATGCGGTGTTGTTGATAGATTATCTGACACTATGCAGAACGCTTTAATCAATATTGTTACAATATTCTTAGGCTTATCTGTAGGTTCAAAATTATCAGCTGACCAGTTCTTAACTGTTCAAACATTGTTCATTCTTGTTCTTGGTATTATTGCATTCTCTGTGGCAACTGCTGCTGGTGTAATAATGGCTCACATTATGAACTTATTCTCAAAAACAAAAATCAACCCGCTTATTGGTGCAGCAGGAGTTTCAGCTGTTCCAATGGCAGCACGTGTTGCTAACAAAGTTGGTTTAGAGGCTAACCCTCAAAACTTCTTGTTAATGCACGCAATGGGTCCTAACGTTGCAGGTGTTATCGGTTCTGCTGTGGCAGCCGGTGTATTGCTAGCACTTTGTCACTAAGGATAATGGGGTAAATATAATAAAAAAGACCGGATATTCCGGTCTTTTTTATGTTAATATCAATATATGGAATTAGTTAAAGTAAATATAAACCAAATAAATTCGTTAGCTAATCTGGCAAATGAAATATGGCATGAATATTGGCCTTGTATTTTAACAGCGGAACAGATTGATTATATGGTTGAAAAATTTCAGTCAGAAACAGCTATATTGAATCAAATGCGAGATGAAAATTATACTTATTATTTTATAAAGGTTGATTCTGATATAATTGGTTACACTGGAATTTCTGTTAAAGAAGATTATTTATTTCTTTCCAAGCTTTATATAAAAAAAGAATTTCGTCATAATGGTTATGGTAAACTTGCTTTTAAAGAAATTAAGAAGTTTGGTTTTGATAAAATTCGTTTGACTGTTAATAAATACAATAAAAACACAATTGATGCATATTTAAAATATGGATTTAAAACTATTGATGAAGATATAACGGATATTGGCAATGGTTTTGTAATGGATGATTACATAATGGAATATAAAAGGATGTTATAAAAATAACATCCTTTTAAAATTTAATGATTAACGATTCATTTGTTGTAATCTGTCACAAGGATCACAAGTTGGCTGTGCTTTCTGACATGGTGTGCAAGGTGTTTTTACTTCACATGGTGCAGCGTAACCGGTAGCACATGGATCGCATTTTTTATGCTTTTCGCAACCGCATTTTGGTTTTTCACAACCACATTTACCGCTGCCAAACCAAGTTGCAGGATTTAAGTTTGACCAACCAAAAGCGTTTGCACTTTGCATAGAAGCAGTAGCAATAATCCCTAATACAGCTAATACAGATAATGTTTTTTTCATTGTTAACTCCTTTTTTAAATACGTGCGTATTTTTCGTACACTTATATTTTAAAAAAGTTGTTGGCAAAAACCATAACCTGATTAGGCAATATTAGTTTTTCGTTTTATCAATCAATTTACCCTTATTCCATTGGAATGATGAACGAATTTCAGAGCCGACTTTTTCGATTAAATGTCCTTCAGAAGCTTTTCTTAGTTCATTAAATTTGCCCCCGCCTGAATTAAATTCGTTCATAAATTCTTTTGCGTAACTTCCATCTTGAATTTCTGCAAGAATTGTTTTCATTCTGTTTTTAGTTTCAGAGTCAATAATTCTGCTGCCACGGGTGTAATCACCGTATTCTGCGTTATTAGAAACAGAATAATGCATATCTTCAATTCCGCCTTCGTAAATCAAGTCGACAATAAGTTTTAATTCGTGACAAACTTCAAAGTAAGCCATATAAGGTGAATATCCTGCTTCAACAAGGGTTTCAAATGCTGTTTTAATAAGTGCATCGCAACCACCGCAAAGAACGGCCTGCTCTCCAAATAAATCTGTTTCGGTTTCTTCTTTGAAAGTTGTTTCAATAATTCCGGTGCGACCTGAGCCGATTGCTGCAGCATAAGATAGTGATAATTCTTTGTCATCTCCTGCTACTAAAGCTGGAACCCCTTTTCCTGCAACATATTCACTTCTTACAGTATGTCCTGGAGCTTTAGGAGCAACCATTATAACTTTTACTCCATTAGGAGGTGTGATAAATCCATAGTGAATATTGAACCCGTGAGAGAACATTAAATACTGACCTTCTCTTAAGTTTGGCTCAATTTCTTCTTTGTAAACTTTTGCTTGAACTTCATCCGGAATAAGGATTTGTATTATATCTGCCCATTTTACGGCATCAGTAATCGGCATTGTTTTAAGTCCATAATCACGAGCCTTAATGTCTGATTTTCCCCCTTGTCTAAGCCCAAAAACAACATTGCATCCGGAATCTACTAGGTTCATGCCCTGTCCGTAGCCTTGTG
>CAMTNN010000104.1 GCA_947073895.1 uncultured cyanobacterium | reverse complement strand
GAGGCAACAAACCCCAATAAAACTAAACACTTTCCCAATTGCTTAAGATTACAAATTTATAAAACTATACTTCTAATTATAATTATTAATAATTTAGCAAAAAAGATTTTTAGGTGTTTTCTATAAGTACTACAATTGTATTAAAATTTGGAGATTTATATGAACATTCAAAATATCAACTTTTTACCCATTAATTGTGTTAATAATAACAAGAATAGTTATATAAAAATGAATAATATTTCAAAACCGGATTCTGTTCAATTTGGTAAGATATCCCCTAAGCAAAAAATGTCTATCTATGCTGTAAAGCTTTTAAAAGAATGCAATCTGCAAGAAAATCAGTCTCTTTATATAAAAGCAGATTCTAAATATTTACCGTTTATAGATATATTGGAACAAGAAGCATATAAAAAAGGGGCAGGGCTTATACATTCCGAAATAGTTGAGCCGGAAATCGAAGCATTAAAAAAGAAGTATAATATTACCCAAAAAGCAGATTATCGAAACGAACGTGAACAAGAATTTAAAGATAGAAATGCTATATTTTTAACATTTGATGAGCAAAATAATTTATATTCACAATGTGGGCTTTCAGAAAAAGAAATTTTATCTGAGATAATGAATTTTGCACCTGTTATTCCAAAAAATATTCAAAAGAAATTTAAATTAAATCCTGAAGAAATATTTATAAAAGCTTTGGATATTCGTGAAGGACAACCTGTTTCAATAGTTGCTGAGAGAGAACAATTGCCGTTTGTTGTGCAATTAGTTGACTATTTGTATTCAAAGAATAATACAAAATTGGTTGATGTAACTTTATCAGATAAATTAATTTTAAATAAATACAAATACGCAAAAGACGATATACTTGAAGACATACTGAACAGTGAAGTTACTAAGTATAAAGAACGATTTGAAAAAGATATTGCATATTTACAACTGGACGGTGAAGATCCAAATCTATATGAGGGAATCGATTCAGATAGAATTGTTAAATATTCAAAAGCCAGAAGTGCAAAAACTTCCAGATATCATAGTCTTATGGCTCAACATTGTCCGTGGCTGGTGTATTATATGCCTTCAATGAAGCTTGCTCAAGAAGTGTATCCTGAGTTCAAAGATGATCCGATGAGAGCATTAGCAAAAGCTTATGAAGACGCGACTTCAATGAACAGATGCGGGGAGTTAGATGTACATATTAAAACTCTTGAAAACAGAGCACAAATAATGAATAATTTGCTCCAAAAAGGTTATAATACTTTACATTATGTAAGCGTAGATCCAAAAACAGAACAACCTGATGGAAAGACTGATTTTAGGGTAACTCTTTCTCAGAATTCAAGATTTCAAGCTGCAACAATGAGATTTGAAAAATATAATCATACATCAATTGTTAATATTCCTTCAGAAGAAATTTTTACTTCTCCGTTAAATAATACGGCAGAAGGTAAGATTTCTGCAACTATGCCGCTTGTTTTAAATGGGAAAATTATTGATGGAATTGTATTTGAATTTCATAATGGCCAAATTGTTGATATAAAAGCTGATACCAATGAGGATATGTTAAAAAAACATATTCAGGCATATAAAAATGCTGACAGACTTGGAGAAGTTGCGCTTGTTGCAGGATCACCTATTGCAAAAAGCGGCAGATTGTTTAAGAATACACTACTGGATGAAAATGCAGCATGTCATCTTGCTTTAGGTGATTCTTATCCTGATACCATCGAAGGTGCTGATAACATAGAAGATTATGATGAACAACAAGAATTTTTAAAGGCTGAACATATTAATACTTCTGATACTCATAATGATTTTATGGTAGGCGGTAAAAATGTTTATATTTATGCAGAAAATCCGAAAACAGGACATGCCATAAATGTAATTAAAGATGATAAGTTTATGTTAGGGATTGAAAATTAACTAAACTTAAAGGTGAAGAAACCGGAAGAAAAGTATAGGAATCGCAAAAGAGTCGACACAGTTTCTAATTTTATGCTATTATTTGGATAATAATTTTGGAATTAAGATTGGAGAATAGCGTAATGACAGGAATCAAGGTCTCGATTGTTGTGCCTGTTTATAATGTGGAGCAATTTTTGCCTGACTGTCTTGATAGTTTGACTAATCAGACGTTAAAAGATATTGAGATTATTTGTGTTAATGACGGCTCTCCTGATAATTCGCTTAAGATTTTAGAAGAGTATGCCCAAAATGATGATAGAGTAAAAATTATTACTCAAGAAAATCAAGGCGTAAGCGCTGCTCGTAATGCAGGTTTAAAGACTGCTGTAGGTGAATATATCGGATTTGTTGATCCTGATGACTGGATTGATTTGGATTTTTATAGCAAACTTTATGACGCAATTCAAGAAAGTAATGCTGATATTTCTGTTGCTACAATTATGCGAAAACAGGGTAATTTAGAAAAATACAGAGTTTATTATGAAAAAGAAGAAGTTTTTGCTGCTCTTAATGATAAAATCATAGCCTGCAATCTTCCAAAATGTTGTTATGTATGGAATAAACTTTATAAGCGTGAATTGGTTCAGAATAGAATGTTTGAAAGAAATGTTTATTTTGAAGATATGCTTTGGCTTCCGGAAGTATTAAAAAGCTCGGAAAAACTTGTTACAGTGCCTGATGTAGTGTATTATTACAGAGTAAATACGAATTCTATTGTAAAAACTAACAATCCTACTAAACAAACACACAGTTATAATGCTAAAAAATATATAATTAAATTTTTTGAAGAAAATAATTTATATTTACCTAAAAAATACCATTCGATTACGAAAAGTATTCATTATTTATTCAAAATGCCTGTTGTTAAAATTAAAGAATGCGGGAATATTGAAACATTCTACTTGTTTGGTTTTGTACCGTTCTTTTTTAAGAAAATTTAATTATCTTATCAAATGCAAAAATAATGGTGCAATAATTGCTGTTAATACTCCTACGATAACTAATGCAACAGATGCCATAACTATTTGTTTTTCGCTTCCTTTTTCTACACAGCGAGCAGTACCTACAACATGGCTTGCAGCTCCTATAGAGAGTCCGATTGCAATGTCGTTTTTAACTCTTATAAGTTCAAGAATCTTATGTCCGAACATTCCACCAAAAACTCCTGTCAGAACAACAACACAGGCTGTCAATTCAGGAATCCCGCCGATGTTTTTGGAGATTTCAACTGCAATCGGTGCAGTAACTGATTTTGGGAGCATTGATTCAATTATTTGCAAATCAGCATGACAGAATTTTGCGGTCAGGTAAGTTAATACAATTGCAAGAACTGTTGCTGAAACAAATGCTGTATAGATAATTCTTTTGTTTTGTTTAAGAAGCTCAATGTTCTTATAAATAGGATAGCCTAAAGCAACGGTAGCAGGCATTAAAAGAAGTGTTAAATAAGACGCACTTCTATTATATGTTTCAAAATCAATATGAAAATATTCAAGCACAAATATTATCAACATCCCTGCAATAACAATCGGAGGCAGTTTTGATAAAATTGGGAATCGTTTTAAAAATTCTGCTGTTTTGTAAAATATAATTGTTATAATGAGCCCGAAGAAATTCATCATTTTGTTTTCCTCATCTTGTGGAGTTCGAGGAATTTTAGTCCGTATTCTACAAACAAACCTATTGATACAATCAAAAGAGTTGTTGTAATAAATATAACGAGTAAAATAACAAACCAGTTTTTGAATAAAAGAGATTTATAAACAATTAATCCGCCCATTAGAGGAACAAGAAACATTGCCATGTTTTTGATTAAAAAATTTGAAGTTTTTTCAATCCATTCTTCTTTAATTATTCCGCTTATTAAAGCTGCTGCAAGCAATGCCAATCCAAGGATTGCGGGAGGGAGCATTATATTAAACAGTTTAATTATAAAAGCGCTGATAACATAAAAAGTTACCAGAATCACAAGCCCTCTAGTGTAATCAAAAATTGTTTTTAACATATTGCAATAATAGCATGAATTCAAAAAAGTTTTTTAATATAATATTTCTGTAAATTTTAGTTGGGAGAAATTTTATGAAAAAGATTTTAGGCTTATTTATTGCCTTTGTGCTTGGTATGCACATCACAGCAGAAGCTGCAACAACAAACTGGACAGCTAAGGCAAATGTTGACAGAGTAAACAGAATTGGTAAAGCGCTGCTAGCAAAAAATAACTTACCTACAAAAATCGAATTCAAAGTTATTGAAACAGATGAAGTAAATGCGTTTGCAAATGCTGATAAACAAATCTGTGTTTATACAGGTTTGTTAAAATTTGTTGATAATGATGCTGAACTTGCAGGTGTAATTGCTCACGAAATCGGTCATATTGTTAACCATCACGTTGCAAAACAAAATGTAGTGGGAACAGTTACTGCTACAGCAATTGCTAATACTAATATGAGTGCAGGCATGAGACTGGCTGCAAATTCTGCTAATAATTTAACTATGTTAAAAATGTCACGTGTTGAAGAATACGAAGCTGATATTACAGGGGTTGATTTAATGACAAAAGCAGGATATAACCCGCTTGCAATGGTATCTGTTTTGTTCAAAATCGGCGGATGTTATAAAGATTTTACATCAACTCACCCTTCAAGTGATAAAAGAACAATGTATCTTTATGACTACATAACTTATACTTATCCTGCAAAAACTAAGGTAGGTTATACAACAGATTCTTATAAAAAATTCATGGCTTATGCGGGGCCTATTGTTAAAGAAAGAAACGAAAACCCTAAAAAGTTAGCAAAATTCAATAAGAGCCAGGAAAAATTGAAAGCAAAACGTGCTGCTAAAATGGAAAAATACAAAAATGATAAAGACTCAAACGGTTGGGATAAATCATTTAATGTTATAAGAGCAATTGCGGGTTAATAATAAAAAAGGGGCTTCACAAAGCCTCTTTTTTTATTAAAATAATCTTATGAACGAAAAAGAAAAAATGTTATCAGGTGAATTGTATAATCCGAATCTCGATGGGCTTTTGGAAGATCGTATCAGAGCAAAAGAGCTTTGTCGTAAATACAATGCAGAATTAGACAAAAAATATCTTAAAGAACTTTTTGCAAAAACAGAAGATTTTCAGATTGAGCCGAATTTCTTTTGTGATTATGGTTATAATATTGAATTGGGTAAGAATTTTTATTCAAACCATAATCTTGTGATTTTGGATTGCGCTAAAGTAACATTTGGCGAGAATGTATTTATCGGCCCGAATTGCGGATTTTATACCGCAGAACATCCGCTTGATGCCGAGACCAGAAATGCTGGTTTAGAATATGCAAAACCAATAAAAGTTGGAAATAATGTTTGGTTTGGCGGAAACGTTACTGTCGTAAGCGGGGTTACGATTGGTGATAATGTTGTAATCGGGGCCGGTTCGGTTGTGGTAAAAGATATTCCATCAAATGTTGTTGCTGTTGGAAATCCTTGCAGGGTTATAAAACAATTATAAATAATAAAAAAGAGTGATTAAAAAGTCACCCTTTTTTTAATGTATATTTTTGAGTCTCTAAGCCTCTATGAATAATCGTCTGCCGACGATATTCGGCTGATTGTTGTAATATCCCGCGAAATATCCGCCGGCTACAGGACGGTTTTGTCCATAAGTTGCAAACGGACTTTCA
This sequence comes from uncultured cyanobacterium, assembly GCA_947073895.1. Lineage (GTDB taxonomy): Bacteria > Cyanobacteriota > Vampirovibrionia > Gastranaerophilales > Gastranaerophilaceae > CAG-196. The sequence goes on along the minus strand of CAMTNN010000104.1, from coordinate 221 downwards.
TGATTGGAATTTACAAAGGGGTTATTTGATGTAAACGGGTTTGAAGACGTACTTCTTTGATTTGTACGCTTAATTTCACCTGCCTGAAATGTAGGTGCGGTGGTTAAAACTCTTGATAATAAATTTACGAACTCTGCCATTTTGGATACCTTTCTGAGAGGTGTTTAATGATTTATTTTCTAAAGTCAATTTTTTTATCGACAAAAATTTGAAAAACTTGA
>CAMTNN010000103.1 GCA_947073895.1 uncultured cyanobacterium | reverse complement strand
CCATAAGAGGTGGATCCCTCATAACTATTACAGATAATATTTTAGCATAAAGAATTATAGACTAAAAAGTTTTTGCAATATTAATAAGAACTCTTTAGGTAAAGTTTTTAGATTTTCTATAGAATTTTCTTCTTCAAAAAAATAGTGCTTCTACTTTAAACTAGATTCGATCCCATGATGTAAAATTACTAAGTCCTGATTTAAATGTATAATGTGAAATTTTGTATTTGTCGGAAATTAATTTCATGATTATAGCTTAGGTGGTTTATTATCATAACCACGAATAAATTCTATTAAAAGAAGTAATATAAAAAAACAACGTTCAAGCCACTTATCTCTTTCATATTTTTTTTCTGGTATCATTATATAGCCATTTTCTCTTTTTATTCTGTTTTTATTAAAAGAAATAGATGAATTGAATTGTTTTTGGTAGCTATTGTTTATACTATTTATTTTCATACACACCTCTGCTCTCATTTTATTTATTCAAAAGGACAATGCAAGTTAAATATAATTTATATTGTTAAAGTGCTAAGGGGGATGTTTATGTTGATTCTAAAAATGTATTAAAGAAAACCGCGCCAATAATAGGTGGATTATCGGTTTTAGCAGGTTCAGCGATTGGTGAAGCAGCAATGAATGGAGTTACAGATTTGACTGATAATGCACTGTAATTATAAATAAGTTGCAAAAAATATTTTACGCGGTTTAATTATAGTATAGTGTGTAAATAAACGGTGTGTATTATGTTAAGAGTTAATGCGAAATCCGCCAACGTGAATTTTAAGGGAACTCCTCAACGCCTGCAATCAGGGGTAGTAAAAGATTATCAGGATGCACTGTGTTTTTGGGAAAGGTTGAGAAGCGCTAAATATTTGGATGTACACAGTGATAAGACTTCTCCTTATAATAAGGTAATACGACAGAATAACTATTCTTTTTTGGATAAATTAACAACCATATTTGATAAATCGAGGTTTATTCAACAATTTTGTGAGTTTACCAAGTTTCCTAATCTTGCTTTAATAAGTCAGAATATTGATAATACATTTCGAACCTGTATTCAAAATGTTTCTACTGATTTGAATTCCCGTTCTTATGGAATTATAGATTCTGGGTATGATACAACCTGTTCTTTGGGGTTAAGAAAAGCTTTTCCGGGAAGCGATTTGGATAAAGGCTATATTATTATTGAGGGAAACCACCCGTATTTGTCTGATGAAACTCTTACTAATGAGTTCAAAGGGCAGTTGTGGCATAATTTAGACCAAAGGATTGTCAGTTTGAATCATCCAGATACTTTTCCTGATGTTTATACAAAGAATCAGGTTTTATCCATGTTGAGTAAAATGGATTTGGCTTCTTATAAACTATTTGTTCGTGAAATAATGGGCGGAGGTAGTTTTTTTAGGATGTTTGCTTCAGCTATTTTTGGAATACATAATGTTGAGAAAAAATATCCCGATGCGGTTAATAGTTCTGAAACTGATCCATATAACGCGGCTATATTAAACAGGGCAATTGCAAGAACACTGCCTTCTTATGAACGTGAAGGAGCTAAGAATTTTGCCTTTTTTATAGAAACAGTTTTATCGAATTTAAGAAAAAATCCAACAGGTAAAACAGATGAATTGTTTTCAAAAATAAAAGCTTCTATGTTTGCCAGAAAGTCTAATGTTACACAAAATAGTGCATGGCAGGAGAGAATAAATAACGGGTATTTGAAATCAAAGCTTCGTCACAGAGAGCAGTTAGAAAGAGATTTTGCCGGCATGGATGTTGAGACTAAATATGAATTAGTAAAAGACGTTATAAAATCATCGTCTAATGATGAAGGAACAAGGTTTGTACAGTTTTTTAAAAACGATGATGATATTTCAAATAGATATCAGCGGTTATTGGAGAGTTTGAGGTAATACATGAAAGTTGAAACGATTTCCCCTATATTTTGTGCTTCAAAGCAAAAAAAATCTGATAAAAAACAAAAGAATAAAAAATTGATTTATGGCGGTTGTACTTTAGCTCTTACAGCGGCAGCTACCACGGCATATATGCTTGCGCGCAGAAAAACTCCTGATAAATATTTGGTAGAACTTGCACAAGGATTGTCAAAAGAATTGAACAGGAATGTTAAACCTTCCGAGTTAGAGTCGGTTATGACAAAAGAAGAGTTTTTACGTGAGATTCCGAAGCTTAAAGAAGAAAATTTTGTTATGAGTGCAGAAAATCTTAAAAACGGAACCTTTTTAGCTGATTTACACTCGCATTCTAATTTTTCAGACGGACGTGCAAGTGTTCAGGAAATTATGGAGCAGGCTGCAAATTATGGAGATAAGTTAAATCAAATTAACGGGAAAAAGTTTATTTTCGCTCTAACCGACCACGATGGAGTTGATGGTGTAAAAGAGGCTCTGAAACTTATTGCAGAAAATCCTGATAAGTATAAAAATATAAAATTTGTTCCTGCGTCCGAATTAAGTTTTGTTGAAAGATGTTCTGAAAACAGTGTGCGTTTTCAAAAATATCAATCTGATGTGCAAATGCCTGAAATGTTGATTTATAATATTAACCCGTTTTCTGAAAATACGGAAAAATTCTTTTCTAATCTGTATACTAAACGTGCTTTGCAGGTGAAAAATGTGATTGACAAAGCCAATGTCGAAAACAGTGGATATAATTTTTCTCAGGCTGAATATGAAAAGTTTTTAGATAAATCAAAAGGAAAACATTATTTACTAAACCAACATTGGAATATTCACGACTATCTTCAACTCAAAACAAGGCTTGTTGATATTGCACGCGAACAAAAGAAAGATGAGAAAGAGTTCTTTGAAACAACTATTATGGCTTTAAAGGTTGATAAACGCACGCCCGGAGGTCTGTCTGAGTATTTGAAAGAAGAAAATATTCAAACAACTACTCCTGAAACTTATGATAGAATTACAAATTCTATCAAAGAATTTTTTCCAAAAGTAGAAAATGGTGTTGCTGTCTCAGAGTATGAAAACAATTTTGATGATATTGCAAATTATGTTTTAAAAGAGCGTGGTTATCTTGCCTTTGCGCATCCTGGTTTTACAATGCAGAATTTTACGCAAGAAGAATGTTTTGATAAAATGCGCTCATATATTATGCGTTCAAAAGGCACATTGAGATTTGCGGAAAAATTTCATCAAGCATATCCGTTCGGGGATAATATCGGGCGAGAAGAGCTTGGTAAATATCATGATATTCTTGATAGGTTTAATTTGTTTAACTTTGGCGGAAGAGATAATCATTCAGGGAAATTTGCATAATAAAAAACTCTCCTAATTGGAGAGTTTTTTATTAAAATGCCGATGGCCGGGGTCGAACCGGCACGTAGTTGCCTACACCAGATTTTGAGTCTGGCACGTCTACCAATTCCATCACATCGGCAAGCCGTTAAACATATTAAAACAGAAAAATAATTAAATTTCAATTATTATTTTTACTTTTTCTAAAATAGCCTTATAGATATTAGTAAGACGAATTTTTTATAATAAAAGAAAGTTAAATAATACCGGTATGAAAAAAATATTATTGTTAACTATGTTATTAATATTCTCTCTGAGTGCTAATGCTGCTTCGACTTTTGAAGGCGGTGTGAGCGCCCAAGGCCGTGGTAATTCAAGCCGTATTATTGATAAAAATACAGGAGCAGGTGTTGGCGGAGCTCAAATTACTCTACCAAAAGAAAGGTACTCAACTAAAACCGATTCGGATGGTTTTTTTGAATTGGATACTTATATTGACGGTACAAGTATTATGTCGGTTCAAAAGGAAAACTACAAGCCATATTCTATGACAATTTCTGAAAAAACTCTTTCAGCTCCGATTGTTGTTGGAATCGAAAAATCAAATTCTGACGGAATGGTGATTGATTCTAATATGTACCACTTGGGGGACAATAACTATTCCGATTTATCTGCTAATGCAGGTGAATTCAGAATGGAAACAATAGGACCGTTCTATACAAAAAGATTTACTTTAAAAAATCTTAAGCTTAATAAGCCGATTTTTCTTGTAATAGGCTCAATTATCGGTATAGATACCGATATGGCTCGCTCTATGGGGCAAAATCAGATTACAACTGCTTTTGCATCGCCGCCTGAAGTTTATTTTAACGGAAACAAAATTTCTGAAATTCAAATAAACGGCGACGGACAGCGTATACGTGTTCCATCAAGCCTAATTCGTAAAAATCAGGTTAACGAAGTTACCATAAAAACCGGCAGAAATCTTATGCAGACTGCATATATAGATTATGATGATATCGAGTTTATGAACCTGTTTTTTGAAAATTAGCCTTCGATAAATCTTCCCATTGCGCGGAATTTGTTGTATCTTTCTTCACGTAGTTGTTCTACAGAAAGTTTTGACAATTCATCAATTGCAGTCTTGATGGAAGATTTCATATTATCAGCTGTAGCTTTATAATCAACATGTGCTCCGCCTACAGGCTCTTTGATTTCTTCATCAATAATACCGAATTCTAATAAATCTTTTGAAGTAATTTTAAGAGCTTCAGCTGCTTCTGCAAATTTTGCTGCATCACGCCAACGAATTGATGCACATCCTTCAGGTGAAATTACTGTATAATAAGCATGCTCAAGCATCATTACTCTATCAGCAACTCCTAATCCCAATGCGCCGCCACTGCAGCCTTCACCTGTAATAATTGCAACGATTGGCACGCTAAATTTTGACATCTCTCTTAAATTAACAGCAATTGCAGCACCCTGACCAGTTTCTTCTGCTTTAATTCCAGGATAAGCACCCGGAGTATCAATTAAAGTTATGATTGGAAGATTAAACTTATTAGCGTGCTTCATTAATCTAAGAGCTTTTCTGTAGCCTTGTGGTTGTGGCATACCAAAATTGTATTCTAAATTCTCTTTTGTGGTCTTACCTTTTTGAATTCCGATAATCATAACAGGCTTGCCATCGATTTTAGCTATACCACCGATGATTGCTCTATCATCCATTCCTTCTCTGTCACCATGGAATTCCATAAAGTCTTCACATATAAGCTCAACATAATCAAGGAACTTTGGACGTTCTTGGTGTCTTGCAATTTGTAATTTTTCTGAAGGTTTCAAGTTTGAATACACCTCCTGTTTACGTATACTTATTTTTTCTTCAAAATCTTTTATTTGATTATCCAAATTAATCTTTGGATTTTCATTGATTTGTCTTAATTTATCGAGTTCAATTTGCAATTCAATGATTTCTTGTTCAAAATCTAATGTTATAGCCATGTTTTATACTCCATGCATATCCAAAATATTTGCCAGTGTTTTTCTTAGGTTTTTACGTTTAGAAACGATATCAACCTGTCCGTATTTAAGCAGGTATTCTGCTGTCTGGAAATCTTCCGGTAACTTTTGGCGAATTGTCTGTTCAATAACTCTTCTGCCTGCAAAACCTATTCTTGCGCCTTGTTCTGCAATAATAATATCACCTAATGTTCCGAAACTTGCAGTAATACCGCCGAAAGTTGGTTCAGTAAGCAGGTTAATATATAACAAACCTGCTTCATCAAGCTTGCCGACTGCGCATGAAGTTTTGGCCATCTGCATTAAGCTTAACGCACTTTCCTGCATTCTTGCACCACCTGATGAGGTAATTGCAAGCATAGGAAGTTTAAGAGCAAGAGCTTTTTCCATAATTCTTGTAACTTTTTCTCCCACAACACTTCCCATGGAACCACCCATAAAATCAAAATCCATAACAGCAACTGCTAGTTTATGACCTTCGATTTTTGCTAAACCTGTGATAACTGCTTCGTCCAATCCTGTTTTAGCATGAGCGCTTTTAAGTTTGTCTGCATAAGACTCTATATCAACAAAATTCAACGGATCTGTTGGATGGACATT
>CAMTNN010000102.1 GCA_947073895.1 uncultured cyanobacterium | reverse complement strand
ATTTTTTATTGTATTGTTTAAGTGTGGAAAATGAATCGTTGGATTATACTGCAATAATGGAAAGATGTGGAGTCGGCAATAGTTCGGCTCAAATTGTTGCTAAAAACATTGCCAATTTAGAAGAATTCTATGACACAACTGATCTTATTGGCATATATAATTATTGCTTAAAAAATATTTCCGATTCAGAAATTCTTGTTCAGGTAATAAAGTACACAGACGCCCATAGAGCACTTTCCACACTTAATATTCTTTTAGATTTACTAACTCTGAAAAGAAGCGATGAGGAAAACGAAAACTATTTAAATGTTCGCATAATGTGCGCAAAAGCAATCTCAAATTATAAAGATGCATCAACAGTTAGCACATTATTAGCTTGTATGAATAACAAACAAGAGCACTATAGAGTACGTCTTGCCTGCGCAGATGCTTTGGGTAGAATTGGTGACAAGTACGCAGTTAAACCACTTATTGATCTAGTTGAGGATGAAGAAGAAAAATCCGTATATTTAAAAGAATCTGCAACATTTGCACTTGGGTTATTAGGTGATACTTCTGCAATTGACCCACTTGTTTCAATTTTAGAATCAAAACAAGGATTTTTAGATAAATTTACATTTTTAAAAGAAAAAATTGTAGAAGCTTTAGGAAAATTAAACTTTAACAACAAAAAAGTTATGAAAGCACTTAAGCACTCACTAATGGATTCTTCTCCTATAGTGAGAATAAATGCAATTGAAGCTATTATGAACAGTGAAGATGATGAAGCTGTAATGCTAATTAAACCTTGTTTGAACGACGATGACGACGAGGTTAAGAAAAACGCATTAATCGCGCTGTACAACCTTTGCGGAAGAGATATACTTGATGAGGTATTAGAACTACCTATTTATTGTGAATACGTTAAAACAGAAGCTCAGGAGCTGATTAATGAATATGAGGAATAAGTCAATTATATTACTCTCTGGCGGATTGGATTCTCTTGTTGCATTGGGTTATTCAAAAGCACGCACTAATTATAATGTAGAACTTGCACTAACATTTGATTACGGACAAAAATCAGTTGAACAAGAAATTTCGACTTCTAAAAAAATATGTGAACATTATGGAATTCAACATAAAGTTATTAAACTGGATTGGTTGAAAGAAATTACCAGAACGGCACTTGTTTCTGAGTCAGATGTCCCTTCTGAAGACTTTAGTACAACAAAAAGTGCTGAATCGGTATGGGTACCAAATCGAAACGCATTATTTTTAAATATAGCTGCAAGCTTTTGTGATTCTTTTGGCTACAATTACATCCTTTTTGGGGCAAATAAAGAAGAAGCAGGGACTTTTCCTGACAATACTGAAGAATTTCGAAATCAGATTTCTATTTTATTTAAAAGCTCAACTTTAGTTCATCCACAAGTAATAGCCCCCTTGATAAATTATAACAAGGATGATATAGTAAAAATTGCAGTTGAAGAAAAAATACCGCTAGAGTTTGTGAGGAGCTGTTATAATTCAGGGAAAAAACATTGCGGCAAGTGCGAATCATGCAACTATCTTAAAAAAGCTTTGATAGCAAACAACTGCATGGAGTATATTAATTTATTATTTGAAAATGATGAAGACTAAATTTATTAACGAAGAGATAAAATATGTGGGTTCACAACTGGAACCACATTGGATTTACAAAAATTTCAACATTATGGGAGATGCAATTGTAGCATTTGTTGGAGAATGTGAAGTTCATTTAACAGAAATGGTTGATATTGAAGATGTTATAAACAATGAACCTATCTATAGCAAATTAATGCTGAGTTTTATATCAGAACAATTTGGAATAGGTTTGGTCGAAGGAGTTCTAAGACAAAGACTTCTAATTACTATCATAAAAGAATTATTAGAAGAAAAAGGTATTTTTGTTGTAAGACGAGGCGACGATTTAATGATTGATAACCGAAAATTATCAGTTTCTATTGCAACAAAATCAATTACTTCAGTGCTTATTCATACAGGGCTAAATATTTTATCAGACGGTGCACCAGTTGCAGCATCAGGCTTAAAAAGCGAACTGGGGATTGATGATATTGAAGAATTTGCAAACGAAGCAATGAAAAGATATTCTGAAGAGCTGGAAGATATAGTCTTAGCCTCTTCAAAAGTCAGAGGTGTTTAAATATGGCAGCCGGATACAAAAAATACATGAAAAATAATAATACCAGAGATTATGGATTACTAAAGCTCTTTATCATTTCCTTTTTTGGAATGCTACTTGTTTTTACATTTTTAATAAAAATGTTATCCCCATCAGTGGATGTATCTATCGGCGGAGACAGACAAGAAGTAGAAACAGACGTAGACGAAACAAAAAAGATAGTTGATGGTAGATTAGCAATGATCCAAGATGAAGATCAAGGCAGAAGTTTTTCTGAGATTATGAAAAATGCTGATGATACAAAACCTGCAGAAACAACTACATCCGAAACATCTAATGAAGATTCTGTTGCAGAAGCCCTAAAGACACCCGTTTCAGATCCTGTTTACAAAGTATTTATCGGGACATACACTTCGGCTGAACAAGCAAAAGTTGCTAAAGATATTATATTGGAGGGAGGTTCTAATCTTACTCCAATAGTAAAATGTATCGGCTCTAATAACTATACACTGCAAGTCGGTATTTTCAAAAATAAACAAAGTGCAGAAGGACTTTTATATACTATTCAACAAAACCATCTGCCAGGAAGAATTGTACAAGATTATTAATTGTAAAAAAAATCTTTACATCATGAAATATTTTAACTAATTTAAAATGTTTTATGTTACATTATAAAAAAGAGACATCCGTAAGGGGAATTAAGACTATCATAGGTTAATATAGGAGACGTTAAATGCCTAATTATTTGACGAAGGAAGAGATAAGACAGTGGAGAAGTTCTTTGGAGAAAATTACGCTTGAAGAGTTTGCTGCAAGATTAGGAAAAACAGTAGAAGAAAATAAATCTACAAATGATGTCGTTGATATAGTTATGTCAAAAGGAACCTCTTCTAACACGAATACAAATGTTAGTGACGGTTTTTCAGCAATTGCAGAAAGAGCTTTTAAAAGAGAACGTCAGATTTCGCATACACCTTTTTCAATAAATAAAAAAGAAATGCAAAACGAAACAAAATCTGTACAAACACAATCATTAGAAAAAAATAAAAATAAAGTTTTAAAAGAAATTGTTAATAAAACATTAGAAAAACCTGTTGAAAAAGAAGAAACTGTTTTAGACAAAGTTGAAAAACTTACAGCAAACAGTTCTGAAATTAATATTGTATTAAAAAAATCTCTTACAGATAGAGAACAGTTAGTATTTGAATATTTCTTAAATAACGTTGGAAAAACAGTTTTTGCGAAAGATTTAGCAGAACTGCTTGAATTGCCTAGAGATTATGTCTATAAATATATTAAAAACTTGAGAGCAAAAATAGAAGGGGACAAGCTTAGAAATGTACCTTCCGGCGGTTTTGTTTTAGCAGAAAATTAATGGAAACAGTAAATTTACTTGAATTCTTGAATAATACAAAAGATTTGTACACCTTAGATTACACCGTGTGCGGAGATGAGCTTGTCAATTTTCTTGACTTAATGACAGAAGAGGCTCAATATACAGGTAGAATTGATTTGGGTATATTCTATCTTCATCAAAAAAATCTTGAACAATATACCATTATTGATGGTTTAAATAGAATTTTATCGCTTTCATTGCTTTTACACGCGATATGCGAATGTTATAAAAAAACTTCTGCAAAAAATGACAAAGCAATTCATACAATACGCTCAAAGTATCTTTTAAACGGCGAAAAAACAAAACTTCGTTTACCTGCTGAAAATCAAATAATTTTTGAAAAAATCATTTATGGAGAAAGACTTTCAGGCAGAGAAAAACAATCACCGTTATTTGTATTGCTGCATAATTTCTGGACACAAATTAAAGAAGAAAAATTACAAGCCGCAAATATCTTTAATATGTTAAACAAAATAAATGTTTATATCGTTGAAACATCAAATGTTTCACAACGAGATTTGTTTTATAACCTAAATAAAGATAATTCAAAAGTTAATCAAATATTATTAATTGAGGACTATTTAAAATCATTCGGACTAACTGATGAATGGAAAAGTTTCAAAAATATATTTAATCAAAACGAAACTGATATAATTCAATTCTTCAAAGACTTTTTTATAACTAAATTCAATTTTAAAGAATTTAATATAACAAGACTGTATGAAAATTTTATTAACTATTTTGAAACAATGCTTCAATACATATCAGAAGATGTTATAATGACAAAACTTAAACGTACGGCCAAATTATATAATGATATTTTAAACGTAAATTTTGCGAATGAAAAATTACGTATGGCATTGATTCAAATAAAAATGCATAAAGGTGAAGACACTTATGCATACTTACTAAATATTTATGAAGATTTTATGGATGGAAATATTACAGAAGTGACATTTCTTGAAATTTTATCAACTATTGATGAATATTTAAAAAACAGGCTTAAAACCCCTAATGATGTTGGTTTCAATGAGCTCATCAAATATCTTAACGCCTTTATAACATGTAAATAATTGTAAATTGGAAAATACATTAGCGACATTTTTTTCGCTCTTGCTATACTGGTAATATGTACTAGGAAATTAAGTATAGCAAAGGAGAAAACTATGGAAAACATTTTTACAAGTATCGAATACGCTTTAGAAGAATTGTTCACTCTCGAAAGTATAATCAAATTCACAAAAGAAGCTTGTCTTGAGAAAGAATTTGCATCTATATATTATGAAATTCCGGAGAGCAAAAAAAATTTGCTTAGTGAAGAACGCAACCACTATATTAATATGCTCACGATTGCTCTCGACAAGCTTACTAATATTAAAAATAATGTTTTTATTGTAGAAAATGAAACCTGTAAATTAAAGCAATACACCAACAATTGCAGCAGACAAATAACAGCTTAGCGTACCGCAAATCAGCGCTCTCAAACCCAATCTGGCTAAATTTTTTCTTTGATTTGGAGCAAGTTCACCAATACCGCCGATTTGTATTGCAATTGAACCGAAATTACCAAATGAGCAAAGTGCAAAACTTGCAATCATAAAGCTCTTTGGATCTATTATTTCTTTCAATGGTGCTAACTGCACATAAGCAACCATTTCATTAAGAACAAGTTTTGTTCCCATTAAAGCTCCTACTGTAGAAGCATCATGAAGAGGTACTCCAAGTATAACCGCAAATATTGAGAAGATTTTACCTAAAATCAGTTTTAATGATAAATGCGAAAGTCCTGCAATATGAGAACAACCCGGAACATGAGCGTATAAGAAACCACCTGTTAATCCAAGCAGCCAATCAATGAAAGCAACAAGAGCAACAAGAGCAACAATCATTGCTGATACATTCAATGCAACTTTCATACCTTCTGATGCTCCACTTGAAATACCATCAAATACGTTTGTAAAAGGTTTTCTTCTTGAAATACGAATATTATCGCGTGTTTCAGGCTCGCCAGTCTCAGGATATACAATTTTTGTTAAAATCAATGCTCCCGGAGCAGCCATAACACAAGATGCTAATAAATAATGAGCTGGAATACCCATCCCAATATAAATAGGCATAATAGCTCCTGAAATACACGCCATAGAACCTGCCATTGATGCAAGAAGTTCTGAACGTGTAAGTTTTTCTAAATATGGTTTAATCATAATTTGGGCAACAATTTGACCAACAAACGCACTTGCAACATTAGATAAGGCTTCTGCACCTGATACATGCATAAATTTATTCATTGCTTTACCCAAAACAGCAACAACTCTTTGCATAATTCCATAATAATAAAGGATATTAACTAAAACCATCATAAAAATACTTGAACAAATAAGCTGCAGTGCAAAA
>CAMTNN010000101.1 GCA_947073895.1 uncultured cyanobacterium | reverse complement strand
TTGAGGGAGATAAATAATGAAAAAAGTTGTTATAATTTTGGTATGTTCTTTCTTTTTTTTACAAACGCAAGTTATTGCAAAGCCGTCTTATACAACACATCTAAATAAGGGGTTAAAGCAATTAAATGAGCAGAAATACACACCTGCCATTGAATCTTTTACAAAGGCTGTTAAATTGGCGCCTGATAATCTTCAAACACGAGTTAGTTTAGCAAAAGCTTATATAACCAGAGCTGATATATACTTTGACAAGGATAAAGAATTTGGGAAGGCTGCTAATGACTATCGATGTGCGTTGTTTTATCTTGAGTATTTAGAGCCTGTAATTATTGACTCAGAGCTTGAAAAATTAATTATTGATGCTGAGACAAAACTGAATCTTTGCTGTAAGAAGCTTCATTTTAAAAAGACTTGTGAAAACAGGTATAACACAGCAGAACTTTTAAAAATTGCAGAAATCTATCCGGCAGCTGTTTATGAATATAATAAAGCTGCTAAAGACAAAAACTTAACAGAAAAATGTAATAAAAAAATAAGTGAAGTTTTAAAATTATTTTAATGCCGTTTGCAGTTTCTTGATATTGTCTGCAATCATATCACTTGAGAATATGCTTGATGTTCCTGCAACAAACATATTTGCACCGATATCGTTTAATTTTTTAGCATTTTCAAAACTTATATTACCGTCAACTTCAAAAAGTATATCTTCTCTTTTGAATTTTTTAATAAGTCTGGCAACTTTTTCAGCCTTCTTTATACAGTTATCAACCATTCTTTGTCCGGCAAAACCCGGGTTAACCATTAACAAATTTATTCCGTCAATATAGTAGATAAGTTCTTCTAAAACACACAAAGGAGTTGCAGGATTTATCGCAATCATAACCCTGCAATTATATTTGCGGACATTTTCAAGAGTTCTTTGAATCTGATAAGAGCTTTCGTAATGTATAGATACTAAATCATTTTCTCTTATATCAAGTAATCCGATTATTGAATCGGGTTCTTTTACCATAATATGATAATCAAACGGAATGGATGTATGTTTTCTTAGAGCTTTGATATAATCGCTTCCAATACCGAGATTGGGTACGAATTTCCCATCCATAATATCCAAATGTAAGTAATCAACTCCATGTTGTTCAAAATCTCTTAGAACATCTTTCATATTGAATGGATCTGTACACATTAATGAAGCTGAAATCTTATTTTTCATTTTCAAAAACTCCTTTTATACTTAATTTGTCAGTGTTTTTCATTTGATTAAAAGCAGCTATTCCATCTTCCAGCTTAAATCGGTCTGTTATGAGCATAGAAAGCTGATTTTGATTTTCATACAAGAATCTGATTGCATTATCCCAATCATCATTTTCTTGATTTTTATACGAAGAGTTCCAAACTCCGTTGATAGTAATTTCAGAACGTAGAATTTTCCAATAAACTTTTTTAGGTAATGTCATATCTGAATAAGGATTTCCGACTAAAACTATTTGTCCTTTTGATTTAACTGTATTTATGCACTGTTCTAAAGATTGATTAGAACCTACGCATTCAAATACAATATCACTCTCTTGTTCACCAAAGCTTGTGAATCCTAAGCTTTTTAAAAATTCTTCTTTTTGGTTGTTTCTAATAATAAAATTAACTTCTGCATTTCTTGATTTGGCAATTAAGCCGATAATAATACCAATAATGCCGGTACCTATTATACAAACTTTTTTGTTTTGATATTCTTGTATTTTATTAGCTGCATGAATTGCAACAGCAGTAGGTTCGCACATAGCTGCGATATCAAATCGCATATCTGATGGAATGACTTTTATATTCCATATCGGAACTGAGATATATTCAGCCATAGCTCCGTTGCATCTTGAACCGAAATAGCTATAGTTTTTGCATTGTGCATATGATTTCTCTTTGCAAAACTCGCAATCATTACAAGGAAGAAGCGGAAAAATTACGGCTCTTTTGTGTAAATATTCTTTATCAATATTCTTGCCTGTCTCCACTATTTCTCCGGAAAATTCATGCCCTAGTACTAATGGATAAAAATAAGCACCGTTATTGTAAACCCTGTTAAAATCACTGCTGCAAATCCCGCAAGCGCCGACTTTTATTAAAACTTCATTATCTTTTGGTTGAGGAGTTTCGATTTCTTTATACGATATTTTCTGATTATCTTCTAAGATACAAGCTTTCATTATTATTTTCTTTCTTTTTTCGCTATGATAGCTTCTGCTATTACCATATCTTCTGCTGTTGTAATTTTTATATTGTCTCTGTCACCTTCAATCGTTTTAACTTCGTGCCCTTTAAGTTTTACAATTTGTACAGTTCCTGTTATAAATTGTTTTTCTTCGTCTGTTAAAGAATTTAAAGATTGCTCTAACACATCTACGTTAAAACTATCCGGAGCTTGTCCGCAGAAAAGTGTTGCTCTGTCAGGCATACTTAAAACATTACCTTCCGGTGAAACTTCATACATAGTATCTATAGCTGGTGTAATTGCAACACAAGCGCCGTATTTACTTGCTGTATTTATGCTGTCTTTTAAGATTTTTTCTGTTACGAAAGGTCTTACTGCGTCACATACAACAACTACATCATTTTTATCTTGGCTTAAGCTTTTGATTGTATCTAATGTGTTTTTTATACTGTCAATTCGCTCTTTCCCGCCGCAACAAATTTTTATTTTATCTTTATTATGAACTATGAATTTTGAAATTAACTCTTCTAAATACGTTTTGTAATCTTTATGAATAGCAATAATTAAATAATCAAAATCATTAACTTGCAGAACCTGTTCAATTGTTCTGATTATTATGGGTTTCCCACATAATTCGAAAAATTGTTTTGGTAATGTGTTATTGGTTTTCATTCGTTTTCCGGTTCCGCCGGCAAGAATTGACGCAAATATCATACCTATACCTCCGATTGAATTTCTTCAAGTATATGATTAATAATTTTTGTTGCAGAAGATTCTCTTTCGTCGAAAACTTCGTCTGCAGTATTCATTCTTTGTTCTTTTAAACTATCATTTCCGTTTTTCACGAGTTCAATAAAAGTATTTTTCAATTCATTATTATCTTTGGTTTGATAGTATACTGACATAATTTTTTCACCTAATTTGTTTAGCTTGACACTATCAGGTCTAACAGGACAAATAAATGGTTTCTTTGATGGGAGATATTCACCTTTGAAAGAGCAGCAATCGCTGATTATTAAATCAGAAGTTTTAAAAATTCCGATATAGTCTCCTGAAACATACACATTCCCTAGATTTTCCCATTCTTTGTAGTAATTTTCTACTTCTTGTTCTGTCATTATTTTGTTTTTAACTAATGAATACTTTAATCCGGGATGAGGTTTAAAAATCCAGGTTGTTTCAGGGTTCTGTTTTGCTAATTCAAGAATAAGCTGTCCGTTTTTATTAAAAGTCCCGAGTTTCAAGCTGGTATTATCAAAAGAATGGTGTGGAGCATAAATTATTTTAACTTTTTCAGGTTCTTTCCAGTATTCTGAAATTTTGTTATCATAGTTTTGGCGGTAAGCATCCAATTTTAAGTATCCGGAATTAAAACAGTTTTTAGCGTTATTTATGCTGATTTTTTGGTATTCTTCAATAGCTTCATTTGCGTTCGCAAATAGTTTCCATAAAAGCTGGTGAAAATGTTCCATATATGTAATATCATCTTGGATAATGTCATATCCATAAGGACAATAACAGGTCAAAGCATATTTAGATATAAAATGAGGTTTATAGCTAGCGGGTAAACCATAAGGCTGGTCATAGAAAACTATGTCTGGTTCTAAAGATTTTAAATCGATATATTTATTGTTGTCATACCCTCTGATAACGTTATAACCTTTGCTTTGGAAAAACTTTAAATTGTCTTCATAAGAGGACTGGGTATTATTTTCACCGTTTAAAACACTGACAAGAACATACGGCTCAAATTCTTTTGATTTATTCATTTCTTCGTATAGTGAAGTATATGTCCATTTTGCATTTTCTCTAACTAAAAACAAAACTTTCAGCGGTGTTTGTTTAGTTTTTAGTCTTTTTAATACCGCTTTGTGATTATGATTTGCAATCATAAACTTTATAAAATTTAAGAATTTCACCTTAATCAACCTTTCTTTGGTTTATTGCAGCCAAAGTTTGTTATTCTTCCCAAAATACTCTTAATTCCGTGTGAAAATATTATACCATAAATTATTCTTGACTTCTAAAAAAAAATAATTATAACTTTATTACTCCTATAATCGGATGATTTTATCAAAAAGCATTTAAGTAATTTTCTAAATTAGCCGACTAACATGGGAGAAATGAGGTAACTATATGCAAATCAATGGTGGCGTAAGATTTTGTGAACAAGGTATGAAGGCTTCAATTCGTGCAATGCACGTACAGAGCGAAGTTCTTGGTATGATTAACGAAAACGTTACAGGCTTTGATAAAGTCGGTTTTCAAAGACGAGAACCTGTAGTATCAGCTTTTACGGAATATCTTGGTATTCATGGGCTTTCATCTACAATAGATGATGCTCCTGGGCGTATTATGACATCGCAAAATCCACTTGATATTGCAATGGCAAATAAAGGTTATTTTCAAGTGCAGACTCCGGAAGGGGTAAGGCTTACCCGTGATGGACGTTTTAAATTAGATAAAGCGGGTAATTTATTAGATTTGGAAGACAATCCTGTTTTATCGGATGCCGGTATGCCGATTCAACTGCCTGTTTTGCCTGAAAATGCAACTCAAGTAGTAGTTAATTCTAAAGGTAAAATCAGTGTTTTTGATAAAAGCTCAAACGAATTATTGGAAGCAGGTTACTTAGGTATTGTGGATTCTAACGGTATGGCGGTATTGAATCCCGATGTTAAACAAGGTTATAACGAATATTCAAACGTTGTACTTCAAAATGAATTTATGGCTGTAAAACCTGTTGTGAGAAATTTTGAAGCAAATAGACAGATTTTTATGCTTGAAAGTTCTAATTTGCAAAAGGTTATAAGCCAATTAGGTTCAGCTTCATAGGAGACTTAGATTATGTATAATATGCAAGCGGTAGTAAGAAAAAATATAAATAATACAACAATGCAGTTTGAAAGACTTGGTTATATTGCGAATAACCTTTCAAACTATAATACAGTGGCTTATAAAACAAATCGTTTTGAACAAATGCTTGGAGAAGACGGTTACGTTGATGGTGCTATTAGAACAAATGCTCTAAAAGGGTCAATTAGAATAAGTACAAATCCTTATGACATTGCAATCGAAGGAGAAGGTTATATTCCTGTTGTTTCTCCTGACGGCGAAATCCAATACACAAGAGACGGTTCTCTTAAACGCGGTGCTAACGGTTATTTGGTAACTGTTGATGATTGGATGGTTGGTGACGGAATTAAGATTCCTGCCAATTCTTATAAGTTTGAGATCAAACCGAACGGTGATGTTATTAACTATGATAATGCAGGTTCCTTGCCTGAAAAAATCGGGACAATTCCTATCGTTCAGTTTGATTCTCCGGAAAATCTTGAACAGGGTCATAATAATAAAATGGTTGTAACGTCTGATTCAGGAGAAGCGAGAATTGTTAAAGAAGACCAGCATATTAAACAATATGCTACAGAGGTTTCTAATACAAATATTTATGATGAGATGAATGAGTTGATGAGACTTAATACATCTATGATTGCCAGTATGAACCTTATGAAGGTTGCTGATGATATGTACAACAAGTCAATTAATATTCGCGAATAGAAAGGGCTGAATAAATGACATTTACAAGTTTAGATTCAATGGGTAAAACAACATTAATGCTTGATTTGATTTCGCAAAGACAGCGTGCTTTGGGTTCAAACATTGCTAATATTGACACTCCCGGGTATGTAAGACGTGATATTGATTTTTCTCAGTATCTTGGTAGTATGAATAGTCCTATTGAAACT
>CAMTNN010000100.1 GCA_947073895.1 uncultured cyanobacterium | reverse complement strand
GCTACAGCAGTTGTTTCTGCTTCTAAATTAATTGTACCTCTTGCAGATTTGATTGATTTGGATGCTGAAATCAAGAGACAAGAAAAGAAACTTGAAAAATTAACAAATGAAAAAAATTCTCTTCAAGGCAGAATGAAAAACGAGAAATTCGTTGCTAACGCTCCTAAAGAACTTGTTGAACAGACAAATGCAAGAATTGAAGAGATTACAGCTCAAGAAAATGTTATCAAAGATTTGATTGAGTCATTAAAATAATTAATATTGCGTTGGGTTTATAAAAACCCAACGCATTTATTTGAAAGAAGGGAGTATTTATATGATAAAAGAAGCATTTACATACATGTTTAAGGATAACAAGTTTTTACAGAAAGCTTTTGTATATTTTTTAATAACATTTATCGGGCAATTTGCTATTCAATATGCAACGAATACACTTATACCTACCCAAGCAAAATCATTTAATATTGAATATTATGCCTTCCTTCTTTTAGGTACTGTTATAATGTTTATTCCACAAGGATATTATATTTCTTGTATAAGAGCTCTAAAAGAGCAACAAGCTAATTTGGTACTTCCTTATTTCAACTTTATTAATAATTTCAAGCAAGGTTTTAAATTCAATATTTCATTATGGCTACTTTGCATCTTAGGAGGTGGAGTTTTAATTTTTGCCTGTGTTATCGGCGCAATGTTAGCCATTGCATCAAAAATAATTGCAATGATATTTTTTATATTAGCAATTGTAGTTACAATAATTTTCATGTTAGCAGTTTTTATTTATGCAATTGCTCTTACAACAATTTTTGCGAACACAGACAGCTGGTTATCATTCTTTAAATTTAAGGAAGCAACAAAAATTATTGCAGAAAATACTTCTAAATATATGCTTGCCCTTGGAATAACAATCGCTATGACTGTTCTCTCAGGAATTATAGTTAGTGTATGCCATTTAATAAATATTAATTCTATTGGATTATCTGCTATTATTACATTATTAACAGCGATACTTGCTTCATATACAGTATTTGTATTCAGTTATATTCTTGCAAAATGGTTTAAAACAGAGTAGTATATAAGAAATGAGCAAGCCTTATAAAAAAGAGAAGAGAGAAACGTTTTTTCAGAAACTTACGAATTTTGTGCTGACAATAATTGTCGCTTGTGCCATCGGTTCGCAAGTTTGTACAGCTGCGAATAATAATTTAAGAATTGCTCAGGTTAGTGACGCTCATTTTACAACAAACGAAGAAAACACTTCTTATAAAATGTTAAAAAAATCACCTGAACTATTAGATGACGTAATTTTTCAAATTAACACATCTGCACCTTACGATTTTGTAATGTTTACAGGAGATTTAGTTAATAAACCAAAAGAAAATCAGTTAAAAGAATTTCTATCACATGTTTCTCTTTTGAACACTCCCTGGTATGCAATAGACGGAAATCATGATATTGCAATTGACGGGCCTTTGACTAAAAAAAGGTTTGTAGAAATTTTACGTGAAAATAACAAAAATATGAAGTTCGATAATATTTATTACGCATTTACCCCTAAAAAAGGGTACCGCGTAATTTGTTTAGATTCAATTATTGATTACAAACTTACCTGCAACGGTGAAATTTCTGAAGAGCAAATGAAATGGCTTGAACAAGAGTTAGATAATCATAAAAAAGATATTATAATTCTTTGCACCCATGTGCCGATTCATGAGCCGTTTTCAAGCCCTAACCACAAAATGAATAACGAATTTGAAATAAAAAGCTTATTAAGAAAATACTCTAATCCGATTATTGTTCTTCAAGGACATTATCACTGTACAAGAGCACGTCAGGATAATAATATTGTATATATTTCAACCCCTTCTCTTGTTACTTATCCAAACTCATTCAGGGTAATAAACGTGAACTCAAACAAAGACAAGGTTATTGTAGATATATTTTTAAAAGAAACAAACTTAAAAGATATCCAAAAACGTTCCAAATTAAGACTTCTTGGAACAGAATCGCTTTATGGTGATGAAAAAGACAGAAACACAACTTTTGAAATAAAAAAGAATAAGGAATAGAAAATGGAAGAGCTTAAAGACGAATTTAGAATTAAGTTTAGAGGTGTTAGAGGTAGTTATCCGGTTGCTGACGGAGATTTCCTTAAATACGGCGGAAACACTGCATGTGTAGAGGTTAATGTCGGCGGACATTTAATAATTCTGGATGCAGGAACAGGTCTTATCAGCCTTGGAAACGAACTTATGCAAAAATATATTGAATCAGGAACAACTATAACCGATAGAACACCTGTTCGCTGTTCAATTTTATTAAGCCATATCCACCTTGACCATATTCAAGGATTTCCGTTCTTTAGACCATCACATTTAGCTTCAACAAGAATGGCTCTTTTAGGCGGAGTGAATTATAACGAAACTTTAGAGTCTGAGCTTGCAAAACTTCTTTTCACAAAATCATTTCCGCTTGATTTAGGAGATATCGCAGCTGACTTGAAGATAATGGATTTGAATGAAACAAATTATATTATTTTCAAAAAAGGCGAAGATTTACCGCGCGTTATCCGCGTAAATGACTTAAAAGATGATGATTACAACGATGAAGATGTTGTAATTACCTGCTACAAGTCTTATGCACATCCGCAAAACGGGGTTTTTGTTTATAAAATCAAATACAAAGGTAAATCCTTAGTATATGCAACGGATAAAGAAAGTTATCCCGGCGGTGATAAAAAGCTTGTTAAATTTGCAAAAGGCTGTGATTTAATTATCCACGATGCACAGTATTCAACAGAAGATTATTTGAGCATCTACGTACCAAAACAAGGTTTTGGGCACTCAACCTTTGAAATGGCAGTTGATTGCAAAAATCAAGTCGGAGCTAAAGAAATCGTATTTTTCCACTACGATCCGGGATACAACGATGAAAAATTAGATTTGTTAGCAGAAGAATACGCAGAAGAAAATGCAATTATGGCAAAAGAAGGTTTGGAAATCTCACTTTTATGATAAAAAAAGTTTTTATTGTTTTATTATTATGTATTACGGTTTGTTGTTCAGGCTACAGAAAGCCTCATAAATACACAATAGAAGCTGAAAGAGATGCTTATTTTCATAACAATGTCGGTCTGAATTACTTAAAAGACAGAGTTTATTATGCTGCAATTCAGGAGTTTAAAATTGCCATATCTCTTAGCCCTTCAACTCAAGCAACCGCAATATTTCAAAACAACTTAGGCGAAACATATCTGTTTATCGGGTATCCTGATCAGGCACAAACTTGTTTTGAAGACGCAATTAAGCTCTATGGTCTGAATCTTAAATATTACATGAATCTTATAAAATGTTATAAAGAGCAAAATATTATAGAATCAAAGATAAAGGAATTCCAAGGTTCCAATGATATCTACGACCGAATAAAATTAGGACTGTTATATATTGAAAACGGACAATACAGACTCGGAGTAAACACTCTGGATGAACTTACAATGGAAGAGCCTGATTTAATTATTACATCTGCTCTAAGGCAATATATCGCAAAAGTTGTTAAAGAAAATTTATAATTCTTATGCTAATATTATTATTGAAGAGGTTTAGAAATGAATAAAAAACCTGTATTTGCAGGGAGTTTTTATCCCGAAAAAGCAGAAGAATTAACAAATTTATTAGAATCTTACAAGCAAGATTTGAAACTTTCAAGCAAGAGCAAGGCAGTAATCGTTCCGCACGCCGGAGTATACTACTCAGGGCATGCTGCAATGGCGGGATTTCAACATCTTGAATTTAATGAAAATATTTTTATTATTGCGCCTTCTCATCACGAAAGCTTTAATAATATTGCACTGCCTGAATATACTTATTTTGATACGCCATTAGGAAGTGTTGAAGTTAATAACAGATTGATTAAAGATATCGCAGAAAAGTTTCCTTGTATGATTTCAAATGAAGTGTTTGACAACGAGCATTCAATAGAAGTTCAGCTTCCATTTTTGCAAACACTGTTTAATCCGCATATTCAAAGCGCAATAGATTTTGTAAAAGAAATAAAAAAAATCGGAAGAAAATTCCGAATTATTCCGGTTCTCGTAGGTAACTGCAATTACAAATTGATTTCTGATTTAATTTCAGCTTATTGGGAAAATTCATCTTTCGTAATCTCCTCAGACTTAAGCCACTTTTATCCAAAACAAGAATGCAGACAGATTGATACTTACACTGCAACAATAATAGAGACAGGAAAGCTTGATTTCTTTCAACAACCACAGGCTTGCGGGCTTACCGGAATAAAAGGACTTGTTGATTTTGCAAATAACAATGATTGTTCACTAATCAGAATTATGATGTACAACTCAGGAGACATAAGCGGAGAAACAGACAGAGTTGTCGGGTACGGTTCGTGGTATTTATCAACTGAAAACAGAGATGAAATCATAGAAAAGAACTATTCTAACTATGTTTTAGATATTGCAAAATCAGCAATCAGTCAGGAAGATTTCATTCCGCACGATATTCCGCCTGTTCTGACCCAATACGGTGCATCTTTTGTTACGCTTAAACTAAACGGTCAATTAAGAGGTTGTATCGGTTCTGTTTACCCAACTAAACCGCTCATACTTGATATTATTGATAATGCAAGGAATGCCGCGTTTCAAGACCCGAGATTTGAACCGCTTACAAGCGAAGAATTAGAAAAGATTGAAATATCAATTTCTATACTTTCTTCAATTGAAAGAATAAATTTCAGAGATGAAAGAGACTTATTATCAAAAATTTACCCGCATGGAATAATCATCGCAGAGCGAGATAAAAGGGCTGTTTATCTTCCAATTGTATGGGAACAACTGCCTGAAAGAGAAATTTTCTTAAACTCACTAAAAGAAAAAGCCGGACTTAGCGCTAACTATTTTTCAAGAACATTGGAAGCCTACAAATTCGATGCAACTTATATAAGTCGTCCGCTTTGAATAGAATAAATTCGAACATCTTTTAAGAATTCTTCCTCAAACAGAAGTGTATCAACAGAGGTAATAATAGTTTGAGTATCATTTTCAATAGATTTTAAAAGATAGTTCTGACGTGTTTCGTCAAGTTCCGCAAGCACATCATCCAGTAGTAAGATCGGAGAATAGCCTGTTTTTTCTTTTATAATCGCAAGCTCTCCAAGTTTTAATGACAAAACAACAGTTCTCTGCTGACCTTGAGATGCAAACTTAACAGCATCCATTCCATTGATTTTTAATTCAATATCATCGCGGTGTGGCCCCACACAAGATTGTCTACGAGCTAATTCTTCGCTTCTACGTTCTTGTAACTCTTTCTTTAGATAATTAGAAATCTCTTCTATTTCATTAACAGGACAAGTATAAGAAAGTGTAAATACCTCTGTATCACTTATTAATTTATGTTTATCCGCAGCAATTTTTTCTATCTCTTTAAGAAATTTCTTACGCAAAAAGATAATATTTGCTCCTGTTATAACTAATTGTTCGTTATATATATCAAGCAGAGTTTCATCAACAACTTCGTTTTTCAAAAGATTATTTTTCTGCACTCTTATTTTCTCGTATTTAGACAATCTTTCGTCATAAGCAGGGTAAATTTGAGAAATAGCTCTATCAAGCCAATCTCTTCTATCTTGAGGAGTGCCTCTTAACAAAAGTAAATCCTTTGTTGAAAACAATACAGTCTTTAAAACCGTTTTGAAATTTTTAGGAGTAGTTTTGACTTTATTAATCTTAAGTTCTCGTTTTTTCTCAGAATTATATGAGACATCGAGCTCAATATCAGTATCATTTTTAATCAGTTTTGCATTAAGTTCAAAACTACCGCTGTTAAACTTAATCATATCCGTCATTATAGAAGTCCGAGGACTTTTTAAGTCCGAAAGCATATAAATACTTTCCAGGATATTTGTTTTACCTTGAGCATTCTTCCCGATAATAAGAGTTTTTTGCTTATCAAGATTCAAAACAATATCTTCACAGTTTCTAT
>CAMTNN010000099.1 GCA_947073895.1 uncultured cyanobacterium | reverse complement strand
GGCGAAGGCAAAGAAAAACTTGTTTTCGAAAGAAAAGTAAAAGAAGAAACTGTGCAAGTTGATGCATAAGATTTAAAAGAGGGCGGAATCGAAGATTCCGCCCTCTTTTTTAGTATTCTTCCAAAAAGCCGACATGGTTGACGCAAAACATTTGCATCTCTCTAAATATAACACTTCCTGTTTCAATAATTGCTTCATTTATTTTTTCATCTGATTTCATTGCAATTAACAGCGTTTCGTACATGTTCATCATTTTGTGATAATTTTTTATTCCTTCTTTGTTCATAAATACCTCCTTGTTATAACATGAATAATAACATGGAGAATAACAAAATGTCAACGCGATTTGCTATAATTGTTATAACAGAGGTAGCTATGATAACTAAAAAATTGAGAAATATTGGTAATAGTTGGGGCGTTATTATACCCAAGGCAATATTAGAAGGCTTACGTATTAATCCTGTTTTAGATGAAGTCGAGCTTTATCTTGAAAACAATGAAATCCGAATCCGAAAAGTTAAAAAAGAATCTTAGTTTATCTGTTAATTTTCTGTCTGTAAATTGAATTTGAGCCCTGACAGGTTATGAATAACATATTGCCGTCAACATGCAGACCGTAAGGCTTATCGAGTTTGTCTACGAGCACGGTTGCAACACCTTGCGGTGTGATTTTTAGGACGTTATTTGCGCTGTAGTTTGAAACATAAATATTTCCGATATCATCACTTGCAAGGCTGATTGGGCCTTTGATTTTGTCGCTTTTTAAGAAAACTATGCGTTTATTATCAGGAGTAATTTTTATAATTGAATTATCTGAAAAAGTTGCGACATAAATATTCCCGTTTTTGTCGGTTGTAACTCCTGTTGGGCTTAAAACATTTTCGTAGATTCCTGTATGAGTTGCAATTTTTGATTGTGGATTCGATTGCTGTACAGGTAGGGTTGTTGAAACTTTTATTGATTCAGCCAGAGTTTGAGCTGATTTGTAATACTCACTTGCAGGCGGGATTAATGCGATATACTGTGCTGAATTAGTGTAATCTTCCAGTTTTGCTGATAAGTTTGCAAGTTTGTATATAACTTCATAATCATTAGGATTTCTAAGATAAATTTGTTTGAAAACCGTTAGAGCTTCGGAGTAATTTTTAAGATACTCAAGCACTGTTCCGAGGTTATAATAAGCATCAATATAATCAGGGAAAGTTCTGATTGCACTTCTGAATGATTCCATAGCGCGTTCGTACATTCCGAGTTTATAAAAATCTATACCCTGGTTGTAATCGAGTTTTGCGTCCATCGGAACTTCTACTGCCATAGCAGATACGGTTAACGCGCAAGATAATAAAATTACAGCTAAACTCTTTTTAAACATGGCTATATTATAACATACTTTTTAATTTTACGGTATTATTTAAATATGAAACCAAAAGTTATAGCAATAGTGGGGCCGACTGCGAGCGGGAAAACAAAAATGGCGATTGATTTGGCAAAACAAATTGATGGTGAAATTGTTTCTGCGGATTCGCGTCTTGTTTATAAAGGTTTTGATATAGCTTCGGCAAAACCAACTCTTGAAGAGCGGGAAGGTGTTCCGCATCATCTTATCGATATTGTTGAACCGGAGTTTGACTATTCAGCAGGAAATTACTACGATGATGCTCGAAACGCAATTTATGAAATTATTAGTCGTGGGAAAACTCCGATTGTTGCGGGAGGAACGGGGCTTTATTTCAGAGTATTGTTAGAAAATTTCGATTTACCCAGAGTTGAAGCTAATCCTGAGTTGCGCGAACAATTGAATCTTCGCGAGCGGGAAGACTTGCTTGAAGAGGTAAAAAAGCTTGATTCTAAGTCGTATGAGCGTCTTTTTGATTCCAATAAGCGCAGAATTGTGCGTGCATTAGAAGTTATGAAGATTTTGAATAAACCCTTTTCGGAGGTTTCGGGCGAGAAAGAACCAGAGTTTGATGTTGAGTGGAAAATGCCTTATATTGAATCTCGCGAGATTCTTTATGACAGGATTAACAGACGTGTTGATATAATGGTTGAACAGGGTTTGATTGAAGAAACTCAAAGCCTCCTGAAAAAACACGGACGGATTAAGAATTTTGTTTGTACAATCGGTTATAAAGAAGTTTTGACATACTTAGACGGTGAGGCTACCTTAGAAGAAGCTTTAGATAAGCTTAAACAGCACACAAGAAACTATGCAAAACGCCAGTTGACGTGGTTTAGGGCTAATCCTGAATTAGAATTTGATTTATAGCCATACAGTATTATTGCTAAATTAGCTTGCTTGCGGTATTGTGGATATACGAGGAGAGGGTATATGACAGTTATTGAAAAAATTAATGATATAAATGCAGTTATAAAAGAAGTTTTTGAATTCACTCAGGCAAATGAGACTGTTAAGGCTGATTTTGATGAGTATCTAGCAACTATGGGAGCAAGAAATATTTCCTTGAACCAGATGGAAAAAATCTTTTTGCCTTATATTTTTGAGCGCAGAATCAAAGACAAATCTATAATGGAAATGTTTTTGGAAACTGCTAAAAATAAAGAGATTGCAGAAGCATTGGTTAATGCGGAATCTTCTATTTTTGAGATAAAAAGAATTCTTAAAAACGGATTTGAACTTTATAATTTAATTAATGAAAAAACATATACTGTTCTTTCTTTAACTAAAATGACTAATTTTAGAGGGGTTTATGCAGGTCAGTATATTGTTGCAAGAATTTTTGAATTCAGAAATGAATTCTATATGATAGAAATTTCAAGTATTCTGTCTCATTCCCAGAAAGAAGAAGCTATGAGATATGCGGTTATGAAGCTTGTTCAAGACCCTAAGTTATTATATCTTCACAACTCTGAAAAAGAAGATGAAATAAAAAACGTTATTGCAGAAATGTATGAAAAATTTATCTCTACATTTGATAAAGATATTATTTTGACAACTAATAAACACGCTGATGATATTATCGGTGCATTTAACGACGGTGAAGAAATTACACTTGAAGATAAGTTGTCTAATCTTGAAACACCAAGATTTTTCCATGTTAAAGAACTTGATAACAATTATTCAAACTTTTTGGAAAACTCTCTCGGCGGGTTTGCTTCTCATGAAGAGACTTATGATGTTGCAGTAATCTTTGATAAGGAAAAAGGTTTGTATGCAATTCCTTTCTATGAAACATTTACAAAGATTTTTGAAAACAAAGATTCTGTTGAGAATGCAAAAGCTTGTGTACAGTATTTCTTAACCAATGAATCTGTACCTGATAGTATTTTATCAAGAGTTTCAAAACAATATCCTAACTTTATGGAAGTTGTTAATGAATTAATGGGAACAGAATCCACTTTTGATGAGCTTATGAATGACTATAAATCATCATAATAGAAAAACCGTATTTATTCATCAGCGACAGTATTGTATTGCTCAAATGCGTTCTCAGATGTGTTTGATGTTATTTCTACTCCGAAAGAACAGCAGCCTGCAATTACCGAGAAAGTTGGCAGAAATGATCCTTGCCCTTGTGGAAGCGGTAAGAAGTACAAAAATTGCTGTTTAAATGCTTAAACACTTTTTGCTAATGCTTCATAAATTTCGGGTGCAATTGTGCCGTTATCAACATCTTCTTTGATAATGGCTAATGCTTCTTCGCGGCTCAAAGGTTCTTTGTAACAACGAGTTTCTCTCAGTGCGCTATACTTATCAGCTGTGCTTAGGATTTGTGTACCCAAATTGTCACCTGCATTATGGTGGTTTCTAATCATGTCCAAAGAATCTTCGCTTAGATGTTGTTTTTTTAAGAGCTCATAACTCAATTCGGAGTGTAAATCCATGATTTTGTGTTCATCTTCTGTTAAAGAGCCTGCTTTATTAAGGATAGAGGAAGGTATCAATACTTTTCCATAGTCGTGGAACATTGCTGCTTCCTGTAAATTTGGAAGATTGACTTCTGATTTCATATCTTTTGGAAGAGCAGAATATATTTGAGCTGCAACAACCCTAGTTTCGCGTAAATGTCCGCGTTTCAACTGTTCTAACTCTTTCATGTTTAATTTAAGCGGAATATTGTATTTATTCAACAACTCTTTAATTTTTGGATTTGACTTGGCTTCCGCTAAAATTTGCTCTTCTGAGCCAACGCCTTCATATAGCGGATTTGTGCTGAATCCGTCGCCGTAAGAATATTCGTTCGGTGTCTGTGACGGACTGAACGTCGCAGATGTGCTCTTGAACGAGATTTTAGGAATATTCAAATTTAACGGAAAGTTGTAAATAAATGTCATTTAATCGCGATTTTCTAATAATTTAACTACACTTATAGTTTATTAAAGTATTTCTTTAATAAAGAATTGACTAAAATAAAGCGAATATTAAGAAATGTATAGAAGTGTAAAATGAAAAGGCAATTTTTAGAATCGTAAAAACTTTATATAAATGTGAAGTTATTTTAAAGGTGTGTTTTATGGTGAATATGTATTCCGGTTCAATGATGCCGATAGGTGGAATGAATACAAATATGAATGGTTTTCAAGGCGGCGGCACTAATGCGCATCAGGCTTTGAAGGCAAAATATGGTGTAGGATATGAGGATTTTGGCTCAAGACCCTATGCTCAACCTTATCCTATGGCAATTGTTCCGCGAAGACCTGAGCCTGCATGTCAAAAAACCTGGTTAGGCAGGTTTATTCAGAGATGTTTTTTAACTTAGTATAGTTTTGCTTCTATTTGTGTTAAGATGGGATTGTAAGCTAAATAGGAGTTATGATTATGGCTAAAGATTGCAGTTTTGATGTTGTTTCTGAATTCGACAAGCAGGAGCTTTTGAATGCGGTTGATCAGGTTAAGAGAGATTTGACTTCACGTTTCGATTTGAAGAATTCTAATTCCGATATTAATTTGGAAGCAGATAAAACCATTACTATTACTACAAGTGATGATATGAAGCTTAGAAATATCTATGATATTTTACAATCAAAACTTGTAAAACGCGGTCTAAGTATCAAAATCCTTGATGCTCAACCTGTAGAAAACGCTCTTGGTGGGAATGTAAGACAGGTTTATAACTTAAGAAAAGGTTTGACTCAAGAGCTTGCAAAGAAAATTGTAGCTGATATAAAAGATTCAAAACTAAAAGTTCAAGCTTCTATTCAAGGCGAGCAGGTTCGTGTAAGTGGCAAAAGCAAGGATGATTTGCAGGATGTAATCAAACTTCTTCGTACTAACGAGGACAAATACGATTATCCTCTTCAGTTTACAAATTACAGATAAACCAACCAGCCTGAACCCACAGGTAGTCTGTACAAAAGGAGCACGGACAAAGCGAATATCAGGTTGGTAGTTATGATGGAATGTGCTCCGCCCAAAAGTATAAAAGAAAATGTCAAATATTGAGAATACAATAGATAGAATACAAGAGTTGATTGAAACGAATGCTGATGAGCAGCTTCGTGACGAGTTGAATGCTTTTCACGAGGCGGATATTGCGGATATTTTTCAACAGCTTTGTGCAGATGAACGTCTTGCGTGTTTTACAAAATTAGACGAAGAAAAGGCCGCTGATGTTATCGAGTATTTGCCGCCACAGTTGCAAGTTGAAATCTTGGGTGATATTGATGAGGCTCTTGCTTCCCGTTTGATTTCAAAACTGCCTCACGACGAAGCTGCAGACGTTCTTGGTGAGATGGAAGAGGATGAGACCCAAACTTATTTGGATAAACTTCCTGAAAAATTCTCATCTGAAGTTCGTGAACTTTTAACATACAATGAAGATACGGCCGGCGGTATTATGACACCGGTAGTTCTTACTGTAAGTTATTTGATGAATGTTAAGGACGCGCTTGATACAATCAGGATTAAGGCAGAAAAAGAAAATATGGAATTGTATTATGTTTATGTTGTTGATAAACAAATTAATCAAGGTGTTGAAAAACATCATATCGCTAAAAATGTTCATGTTTCTGAAGAAAGAAGAAAAGAGTTAAATAAGCAATGC
>CAMTNN010000098.1 GCA_947073895.1 uncultured cyanobacterium | reverse complement strand
ATGAAAAACGTCTCGTGATCGACTGTACTACAAATGCAGGCGTGCAAAATAAGACTGTCGGAATCGCACAAAATATTCGATATCTGTTTTTGCTCGGCGGAAAAAGCAATGTCTATCGAGGTATCGATATTAGAGCGCAAAATATAGAGTATTTACATATTCTCAATTTCCGTGCGGAAAATTCGCATTTGCAAATCTTGTCTAACAGCGCGAGGATTTACAGTGAAGGAGCCGTATCATTCGAAGCGAATAGCGGTGAAGCGGTAGTTACCGCAAACAATCTTACCGTGGAAGTTAATGGCTCTTTCCGTATTGCCGGCGTGCGGGGGACCCTAGTGGGGAAAACCGGCATAATGGGGTTAAAATGCAATGATCTTCTGGTGAAATCTCTTTCTGACGACAGTAAATTTATTGTATACGGGAAACAAAAACTGGATGACAATTTATACTTGCAATATGGTATGAACAGTTATTTTGATGAATGGTTTTTAGGACGCAGAAGACCAAAATACGGTGCTGAATTAGTTTATGATAAAAGCTATGGCTCAAAATCATTCTTATTAAAAGATAAAAACTCCAACTTTAGACACAGAGTTGATGTCGGCTATTATCAAGATTTGGATTATGATAAACATTTTGAAGATCTTCAAGGGCGTGATATCGGAACAACTCGTTTCAGATATATGGCTCAGGCATCTCAGGATTTATTCAATTATAAAAATGAAGAAAAATTGAAAGCATTTTCTTTCGGAGTAAACTCACAACTATCTGCCGGCATATACGGAACAGGAGATACGCAGGTTATCGGTCGTATAGGTCCAAGAATGCACACACAATATAAACGTTGGATGCAAGATATCGGATATTATTTCTCTGTATACGATGACAATACTCCAATGCCTGTTTTTGATGCATATAGATACGGAAAACAAAATTTATACTTAAGAGAATATTTCAGACTAACAAAATATTTAACAGTTTCATGGTTTAGCTCTATTAACCTTACAAATGACGCTGTAAACGGTAAAGATTTTCAAGAAAACTCGTTCTATGTATCAGTAGGTCCTGATGATATGAAATTCAACCTTGGCTACGACTTTGTCAGAGAAAACTTGTATTGCACAATTGAAATGATGATGGATGCTAAGGGGGCTAAAGTTGAATATGACACTTTAGAAATAAAACAAAGCAAAAAGAAACATACCGAACATAAAGTACAAGATGATAATAATTTTACAGCTCCTAAACAGAAAACATTACAAAGAGCTGTAGTAGAAGATATTAAAATCATGGAAGAGGTTCTATAATGTTTTGCAGACAAAAACTTGAGAAACAAATTATCAGCTACGGTAAGCTTTGTGGAGAAAAAAATTATACTCCGGGATATTCAGGAAACATTTCTGCAAGATACAAAGATGGTATATTAATTACAACATCGGGTTCTGCTAATGGTTACCTTGAAAAGAAACATATTGTTTACACTGATTTTGAAGGACAATCTCTTGAAAAAGGAAAAAAGCCTTCAAGTGAGAAGTTTCTGCATATCGAAATTTATAAACAAAGACCCGAAATAAATTATATAATCCATGTTCATGCGCCATATTTAAGCAGTTTTGCTTCTGCAGGTAGAGATTTAATGGCGCCTATTATGGCAGAGAATGTTTTTTATTTTGGCGGTATTCCTTTAGCAGATTATGCGCTTCCATCAACGAAGGAACTCGTAGATAACACCGTTAAATATTTTGATAAATATGATGCGGTTTTAATGGCAAATCATGGATTTATTGTAGCTTCTAAAACAATTGAAGATGCTTATTTAAAACTTGAACTTGCAGAATCTTATGCACAGGTTGTTTTGAATACAGAAATTTTAGGCGGTGCAAAATTATTAAATGAATCTCAAGCTCAGGAAATTTTAGGATTAAGATAAAAAAAGGCGGTGAACTTATCACCGCCTTTTTATTATAATAACTCTTTCAAGTAATTCGGAAGCGCAAATCTTGCTTCGTGGTACTCTTTGTTATAGATTTTACAAGTTTTTGTAATTTCACTTCCGCGTCTTTCGTCCCAGTATGAAAGCGGTTTTACAGATTCTGAGCAGAATGCCCAAGCCCAATATCCACCCGGATATGTTGGAATATTTGAAGTATAAGTGCTAACAATTGGGAACACTTTTTTCAATAATGTGTACATTTTTTTGATTTCTTCTTTATTTGTAAAAGGTGATTCAGATTGCGCAGCAATAATACCGCCTTCTTTTAAAGAACGTTTTACATTTGTATAAAATTCTTCTGTAAACAAACCTTCACCAGGGCCCATTGGGTCTGTTGAGTCGATTAGAACGATATCAAACATATTTTCTTTACCTTTGATATATTCAATAGCATCTTCTACCAAAATTTCGCATTTAGGGTTATCTAATTCGCAAGCGATTGTAGGCAAGAATTTTTTACAAGCATCAATTACCATACCGTCAATTTCACAAAGTACAACTTTTTCAACAGTATCATGCTTAAGAACTTCACGAACAGTTCCACCATCGCCACCGCCGATTACAAGAACTGTTTTAGGCGCTTTATGGTGCATCATAGGAATATGTGCAATCATTTCGTGATAATGATACTCGTCACCTTCTGTTGTCATCATCAAATCATCAAGAGTTAATACTCTTCCTAAATCTGAATCTGTTTCAAAAACTTCAACTTTTTGAAAATCAGATTGATCAGAAAATAAAACTTTTCCTGCTTTTATTGAAATTCCGTAACCACCAGGTGTAATTTCGTGATAGTAACCGTTTTCTATACCGTTTTTCATTATTTTAAGCCTCCTGATAAAATGTGTATATGTAAGTGAAAGACTTCTTGTCCTGCATCTTTACCTGTATTAATAACTGTTCTATAAGCTTTCAGTCCAAGCTTCTTAGTAACTTCCTTAACTGTCATCATTAATTTACCTAACAATACTTCGTCATCAAGTTCATTAAGTGATTCAACATGAAGTCTCGGAACAACTAAAAGATGTGTATCGGCCTTAGGATTAATATCCTTAAATACAACAGCAAAATCATTCTCATAAACGAACTCTGTTCCGAAGTCACCGTTTATGATTTTACAAAAAATACAATCAGCCATTTCTTACTCCTTTTAAAAAAGGCCTGTATTGCTACAGGCCTTTAAAATTGCTCCAGGCCAGACTTGAACTGGCACCGAGGGTGAACCCCGATTGGATTTTAAGTCCAACGCGTCTACCGATTCCGCCACTGGAGCAGACGACTTAACTATTTTATTATAAAAAATTTTATAAGTCAAACAAAAAAGAGAGATTTTTATAAACCCCTCTTTTTACTCACTTTGCGTTAAAATATCCTTACGCTTCAGCGCCTTCTTCTTCTTTTTTGAGCATGCTCTGAAGTTTAGACATGATTTCTTCGCTTCTTTCTTGAACATCTGAAACAATGTCATCAGCCTTTTTTTGGATATCTTTCACTCTTGCATCAGTTTTCTTTGCAATATCAGAAGCCATGTCGCCAAGCATTTCTCTAGTTTCTTCACCTGATTTTGGTGCTAAAAGAATACCTGCAACTGCGCCTAATGCTGCTCCTACTGCAAAACCTGCTAAAAATCTTGTTACTGACATAATATTTTCTCCTTCTATTGTAGTTTAACTATAGTGATAATTTTTTTTATCGCCAATTCGGGTATACAATCTGTCTATCTTTTAGCGAACATTTTAAATGCACTGCAAAGCCCTTTAAAGAAACCTCCAGTAGCTTTTCCTGCAAAAGATGACAATTGTCCAAATAATTTCAAAGGAGTTTTTGATATAAAGCTGCGAACTTTCTGCACCCCTTCATCTGCTTTAATAATAATACCGCTCACAATCTCAACTGATTTGTTAAGATTTTTCAAAGTAGGTTCTAACTCTGTTTTAATAATAGTTGTAGTCTCATCAAGATTCTTTGTAAGTTTTGAAACATCAAAAAGAACCTTAACAAGCATTACACCAACTAATATTACAATAACACCTGTTGTGTAAGCTAAAAAAGTTAAACCCTGATATAGTTGCTCCATTTTTTCCCCTTTTATATCTCAAACTACCAATCAAAATTTGTTTCGCTTTCGAGCTCTTTTGCACGGCGAAGTTTTTTTGATTTAAGCATATTACCGAACTTTTTGTATTGACGCTCAAGCTTGTATTTCAACAAATCAACTGATTCAAGCGCTTGTTTTTTTGCTTCATTAATAGCTGGTGAGTGTTTTTCAGCTAAATCACATACTGTATCTTTAACTTTTGCTCTCATTTCTTCACCGGGACACGGTGCATACAAAATACCAGCAACAAGTCCGCCTACAACACCTGCAAGCAATCCTATTCCAAAACCTATTGAAGATTTTTCTTTGCTCATAATTAACCTCTTTTTATTATACATATCTTATTATACCACGATTTGAAGCAAGGATAAACCCTTACCAAGCAATTTTATTACTTTTGTTTTACGAAGTTTTTTAAACAAAAAAGCACTTAAAACCATACGTGAAATCTGTCTTATAACAAGCTCTTCACCTTTACTATTAATTTTCTCAACAAAACGCTCAGAAAACTCAACTAACTGTTCTGAAATTTTTCTTGTTAACTCACAAATGTCCTTTATAGAAGGCTTCAAGTAACTCAATGTTAAATTTAATTCATTTACCTTCTTACTCCAACGTCTAAGCGCAGAGAAAACTGTAAATGCAATTATTAATTCAGCTACAAAAACTATTGATATTAAGATTGTAAAAACCATAACTTTTCCGTTCTTTTTGTATTATTATTAAATTATATTTTATTATTTATAAAAATAAAATACGCTTGGAGGATTATTTCTTGGGTAAATTCAGATTCTATTTATCGCTAATTACCGCAAAAACCGTTTATACAGGGATGAGAATAACAAAATTGTCATCAGGAACTTCTGTTATTGGCATGCTTGTTTTGAAACTTTGCCCTGATTTTTTGAAATATGCAAACAAATACATTATCAAATCAAAACTCAATGTAACAGGCACAAACGGTAAAACAACAACATCAGGCTTAATAACGCATTTAATCAATAAATCTGTAATAAACAACTCAATGGGCGCAAATATGCTCACAGGAGTGGTTAACGCCCTTGCACTTGGAATTAATCCGTTTAAACCAGCCGATTATTCGGTTCTTGAATCTGATGAAGCATATTTAGAAAAGATTTATGATAAGTTTGACGCAGACTATCTTCTTGTAACAAACCTTTTCCGTGACCAATTAGACAGATACGGAGAACTTGCAACTACAAAAAAACTTATCCAAAAAGGAATCGACAAAAAACCTGACTTACAACTGGTTTTAAATGCAGATGACCCGCTTGTTGCAACATTTACATCAAAAAACAAAACACCTATTTTTTACGGAATAGAAAATGTTTATGGAGAAAACGGCAAAAAAATTGAAGTAGAAGAAGCATTCAACTGTCCTAACTGCGGAAAAGCTCTAAAATACAACAAAAAATTCTTTGCTCAACAAGGGCACTATTTCTGTGATTGTGGATACAAACGAGTTGAGCCTAAATATAAAGCTGACGTAACCTTGCATAAAACACATTCCGTACTAAACATCAACGGAATTGAATATTCAGTACCTCTTGTAGGGCTATTTAATGCTTATAACGCTCTCGGAGCCATCGCTTTAGCTCTTGAATTAGGTTTAAATGATATTCAAAAGAATCTTGAAACATTTAAAGTTGCCTTCGGAAGAAGCGAAGTTAAACATATTAACGGAAAGCACACTCTAATACAGCTTATTAAAAACCCGATAGGTGCAAACGAAGTCCTAAAAACAGTAGACTTAGAGTCTAATATTCTAATTGTAATCAATGATAATTATGCCGACGGACGCGATGTTTCTTGGCTATGGGATGCACAGTTTGAAGAAATTAGTGAAGCAAAAAAAGAGATTGTGGTTTCAGGAATTCGAGCAAACGATATGGCACTAAGACTCAAATATGCCGGATGCAAA
>CAMTNN010000097.1 GCA_947073895.1 uncultured cyanobacterium | reverse complement strand
TACTCGTATTCAAGACAGATTGTAACTTATTTAAAAGAAAATATAAATGAGACGGATGTTATTTTATTAGATCATGGGAGAGGGTTTAATGAATATGACATATATTTGGATGGTGTAATATTAAATCGTAGAGTTTATTTAGGTACAGAAATGTGTACTGAGAAATATATTGATAAATGTCGTGATAACATAGAGGAACTTCCGACAGGAAATTATTATTTTCTATCATCAAGTTATTTTGTTAAAGAAATCACAAAAAACTATAATACAAAGGAGCTTAATTTGGGTTTTAGGCCGAAATATTTAAAAGCGATTTATTTTGAAAAAGGTGGTAATAAATGATAATTGATTCACATGTTCATTATGGAGCAAATTCTCCGTGGGGAGATTTTTCACCTGAGTATTTGTTAGAGATTATGGGTGAAGAAATTGACTGTGCAATTTGTTCCAATCTAGAGGGTTTGTATTCTAAAAACGAGTATGACTGTAATATGGATATGCTTAATGTTGCAAGAAAATATCCTAAGCTTAAAGCACTAGCTGTTTGTGAGCCGAATTTGGCGGAAGATGAGAGTGTGATTCGCTCGCTTTTGGAAAAATATCCGGAATTTATTGGGCTTAAGCTTCATCCGGAGTGTATGAAATTGCCGGCTGATAGTGAAAAATATGATAAGTATTTAAGATTAGCGCAAGAGTTTAAAATACCTTGTTTGTATCATTCCGGACACATTAAATCAAGATTTTCTTCTCCAGAATTGATTTATAAGAAGGCAAAAGAGTTTCCCGATGTTCCGATTATTTTAGGACATCTTTCTACCGGGCCGAGAAGTTCTCACGAAAGAGCGATTGAAATTTTATTGGACTCTATTGAAAATGATACGGCAACTTTATATGCTGATATTTCGTGGATTGATTCTTCTTTTACCGAGTTGAGTGAAACTCTTGATGATACCTTGTATTTGATTGAAAAACTAAAAAATACTAAAAAAGGTGATTATACACATAGAATAATGTGGGCTTCTGATGCTCCTGTGGGGGAAATGAATCAAAAACGAGAGTTTTATTTGAAAAATCTGAATATCTTTAAAACAAGGATACTTGAATATTTTGGAGATGAGGATTTGCTTGAAAACCTGCTTGCTAATAATGCCGTAAATCTGTATAAACTGTAAGAAGATATTCCTCTTGCTTTTAGCTCTGCTTATGATAGCATGGTGAATATAAGGAGAAATATTATTATGAAAAATTATGAATTATTGGTAGTTTTCAAACCAAGTCTTGATTCAGAAGAATTAGACAAGGCTGTTGAAAAAATTTCAGAAGAAATCAAGTCATATAAAGGTTCAATTGAGTCTGTTGACAAAATGGGACGTAAAAAATTGGCTTATGACGTACAAGGTTACAGAGATGGATTCTTTACAAATGTTATCCTTTCTACACCTGCTGAATCAATTGTTGAGTTCAAAAGAAACCTTAAACTTAATGACAATGTTTTAAGATTTATGTTTATGGAAGTTTCTAAAAAAGCTCAAGCAGTATAGGTTAAAGGAAGGTTAGAAAATGGCACTTGCAAAAGCAGTTGTAACGGGTTCTGTATTCAGAGCTCCTGAAAAAAGATTCACACAGAACAATGTTCCTGTTTCTTCATTCGTTCTTAATATAGGTGAACGTGAGGAAATGTTATTAAGAGTTATTGTTCGTAGAGCAGCTCTTGATGAAGTTGTTTCAGCTATTTCAAAAGACGACAGAGTTCTTGTTGAAGGCAGACTTCAGATAACAACTGTTAAGAATGATAGCGGTGCCGAAAGAAGAATCTTTGAGATTGACGCTAATACAATAGAAATGATGGGTGCAGGTGCTCCTGTTTCAGCTTCTGCTTCATCATCAAATGCTGATATCGTAAAATTCTCACAAGACGAGTTTGCTGATGAACTAATCGGCGAAGACGAAATCCCTTTTTAAATAAGGGGTGGCTCAAGGGTTAGAGCTACAAGATTGAGTAGTACTGCCGAATCCGCCGTGAGGTCGAAACTACAAACGGGTTTGCGTGGGTAAAAATTAAAAACCAAAGAACGGCTTGTTAAAGAGGCAGACGGACGAGTCGAAATATAAACCGGTCGAAGAATGAAATGTCTGCCGACCAAATGTTTAAAAAACTAGAAAGGCAATATTAACAATGGCAAAACAAGATATGAACGATAGAAAAAAACGTAAGACTTGCTCATTCTGTGCAGATCACGTTGAATATATCGATTACAAAGATGCAGCTAAGTTAAAAAGATACTTAACTGAAGCAGGAAAAATTATTCCAAGACGTGTTACTGGAAACTGTGCAGAACACCAGAGAATGATTGCTAAAGCTATCAAAAGAGCTAGAGAAGCTGCTATCATTAACTACGTATTTGACTAATTATTATTCAAAACGGCAAGGGAAAGCCCTTGCCGTTTTGTGCTTAAAAAAAGGATGAACTTATGGACAACAAAATCACAATCAGATCAGACAGACAAGATGATTACACTTTTCAGTACAAGGGTGAAGATGTTACTTTAAGAGCAGGAAGCATCATTAGTATTGCTGACGGGCTTGCTGAGGTGGTTTTTCCTACTTGTAAAATGAAGATAGTTAAAAACCTGATTGTAATTAAAGATTAGTTAAGTTTTTTTACGCGGGGCGGTTTCGAAGAAACCGCCCCGCGTTTTTTCGTGTTAATATAAAACAATGAACACAAAATATTGGACAGCTTTTTCTTCAATTGAACAGCTTGACGCAACTTTTATAAGACGTCTTTATAATTATTTTGGCGATATTGAGACTGCTTTTAACTCAAATCTTAATGATTTAAAACAAATTGAGGGTTTAAGTGTAAGAAGAGCTGAAAATTTTATTGAGAAGAAAAAGGGGGTAAATCCCGATAAGACTTTAGAGGATGTTTTGTCCCGCGGAATAAAGATTTTGACTTATGAGGACGAAAAGTATCCTTATATGTTAAGGCAGATTTCGGATTCCCCAATGACTTTATTTTATAAGGGAGATTTGTTTAGCTGTAATCTTGAGAGAACTGTTGCATTTGTCGGGTCAAGAAAAGCTAGTCTTGCTGGTAAGGATTCTGTCAAAAAGGTTATCAGAGATTTGGCTAATACTGATATTTGTATTGTATCAGGTTTGGCAGCGGGAATTGATGCGGTTTCGCATCAGGCTGCACTTGAAAATAATCTTAAAACTATCGGTGTTATAGCAAGCGGGTTTGATTTTACTTATCCGAGCGCTAATAAATGGCTTTATGAAAAGATTGAAGATGGTAACGGAGCTGTTGTAAGTGAATATTATCCTACGTTTCAGCCGATAAAATTCAGATTTCCACAAAGAAATAGAATTGTTACGGGATTATCTTATGGAACTGTTGTTGCAGAAGCTGCTTTAAAAAGCGGAGCTTTGATTAGTGCAAATTTGACTCTTGAACAGGGTCGTGAGCTTATGTGTATACCAGGTGCAATTAATAATGTAAATACAGAAGGTATTTATAAATTGTTAAAAGATGGTGCTACTATGGTTACAAAAGGTGAAGATATTTTAAATTCGCTAGGTTGGGAAGTTCAATTACAAAAAACAGATGAGCCTGAGCTTGATAAGTCTCAACAGATTATTTTTGATATAATAGGAATTGAACCAAAAGGGTTCGATGAAATTCAAGCCGCGACTCAAATGGATACGGAGAAGCTTTTAATCTGTTTGACAGAAATGGAATTAAGCGGTTTAATAAAACAGTCAGAGGGAGATAGGTATACAAGAGCATGACAGTAGCAGAGAAAAAATCAAAAAAAGAAAAAGCACTCGTAATAGTCGAGTCTCCTGCTAAATCTAAAACTATTAAAAAAATTCTTGGTGATGGTTTTCAGATTGAGGCAAGTTTCGGGCATATCAGAAATTTACCTTTGAAAGATCCTAAGACTGAGAATTTAGGATTTGATGTAAATAATAACTTTGAGCCTAAATTTGAAATTATTCAAGGAAAACAAAAAGTTGTTACAAAGTTAAACGATTTGGCCAAACATAGCGACAAAATCTACCTTGCAGCCGACCCTGACCGCGAGGGAGAGGCTATTGCATGGCACGTTAGACAGGTTTTAAAAGTTCCTGATGATAAGATTTATCGTATTGTGTTCAACGAAATTACACCGAAGGCGGTTAAACATTCTGTTGAAAATCCGCGCCCTATTGATATGGATATGGTTCAAGCTCAACAGACAAGACAGATTTTGGATAAGCTTGTAGGTTTTAAATTGAGCCCTGTGTTGTGGAAGCAGATAGGAAATAGAAATCTTTCAGCGGGAAGGGTTCAATCTGTTGCTCTTCGTATGATTTGTGAAAGAGAGGAAGAGATTGAAGCATTTGTTCCTCAGGAATATTGGTCGATACATGCGATTTTAGCAAAAGGTGAAAAATCTTTTGAAGCTGAACTTTCTAAAATCAAGGGCAAAGCTGTTGATAAAAATATTCCAAATGCTGAAGAAGCTCAAAAGATTGTTGATTTTCTTAAAAACTATCCTGAGGATTTTGATGTAACAAAAGTTACTAAGAAAACTACAAAACGTAAACCTACTGCACCGTTTATTACTTCAACTTTGCAACGTGCAGCGAGTTCAAAACTCGGTTTTGGTGTTCAAAAGACAATGCAGGTTGCGCAAAAACTCTATGAAGGTATGGAAATTAATGGTAACCCTGTCGGTTTGATTACATATATGAGAACGGACTCGGTTCGTGTTTCCGATGATGCGCAAGCGATGGCTAAGGATTTTATTACAGCTAATTACGGTGATAAATATTATCCTGAGAAGGCTAATAACTATGTTAAAGGAAAACAAAATGTTCAGGATGCGCACGAAGCTATTCGTCCTTCTTATCCTGATAAAACACCTGAAAGCATTAAGCAGTATTTGGATAACGACCAGTATAAATTATATAAGTTAATTTGGGAA
Source organism: uncultured cyanobacterium (assembly GCA_947073895.1). GTDB lineage: Bacteria > Cyanobacteriota > Vampirovibrionia > Gastranaerophilales > Gastranaerophilaceae > CAG-196. Next base: position 1,075 of record CAMTNN010000097.1, on the reverse strand, counting down.
AAATTCATGTCTTCTCAAATGGCGCCGGCTGATATTGCAAACAAAACAGTTGAAATTACTGCTGGTGATTATACTTTGAGAGCAGGTACAAGCAAAGTTATGTTTGATGGTTTCTTAAAGGTTTATAATGACGCTGATGAAGAGGAACAGGAAGCAGAAGCTAAGATTCCGGATTTGGAACAGGGTGATAAGGTTAAGTGCCAAAAGGTTGAGCCTAAACAGCACTTTACACAGCCTCCTCCACGATATAATGAAGCTTCTCTTGTTAAAGCTTTAGAAGAACACGGAATTGGTCGTCCGTCTACATATGCTACGATTATTACGGTTATTCAGACTCGAAAGTATGTAGAAAAACGCGATAAGGCACTTCATCCTACACTATTGGGAAGAACTGTTTGTAAACAGCTTGTGAGCCAGTTTGCAGATATTATGGATTACAAGTTTACTGCCGGCATGGAAGCAAAACTTGACCAGATTGCGGAAAAGAAGCTTATTTGGAATGTTGTTTTAAAAGATTTCTATACTCCGTTTATGGAGGAAGTTAATGCGGTGATGAAAACAGCTGAAAGAGTTGTTATTGAAAGTGATAAACTTTGTCCTAACTGCGGACGAAAAATGCTTGTGAGGACAAGCAGAACCGGAAATCAGTTCCTTGGATGCTCGGGTTATCCTGAGTGTAAAACAACAATTTCAATTAATTATTTGAACGAGCTCGACTCAGATAATGAATCCGGTGAAAATGCACAGCAAGTTGTTGAAGAAAAGTGTGAAAAATGTAACGGCGATATGGTCTTAAAGACAGGGCCTTACGGTAAATACCTTGAATGTGTTGAATGTAAAAACCGCAAAAAATATATTCGCTCAACAGGGGTAAAATGTCCTAAGTGCGGTGAAGGTGAAATTATAGAAAAGAAATCAAAATCAGGCAAGGTTTTCTTTGGTTGTAATAAGTATCCTGACTGTTCTTTTGCACTTTGGGATGAGCCGACCGGCGAAAAATGTCCTGAATGTGGCGAACTTTTAGTAAAACGTGTTACTAAAAATGGTACTTTTGAAAGCTGTTCAAGCAGAACTT